>JANLTS010000694.1:0-4867 GCA_031363045.1 Hyphomicrobiales bacterium | reverse complement strand
GCCTCCGCTGTCCTGTTGCTGTTGATGTTTATTGTTTTTCAGGCAAGGGATTGCCTGATAGCCTTGCCGCTGCTGATTGCGGGCGGCCTCTCGGCTGTTGGTCTCCGCGATCTGCTGCAAACCCGTCATGCGGTGCTGCGGAACTATCCCATCCTCGCCCATCTGCGGTTTTTCCTCGAAGGCATCCGCCCCGAGATTAGGCAATATTTCTTCGAAGATGAAAAAAGCGGTATGCCATTTCCGCGCGACAAGCGAGCTATCGTCTATCAGCGCGCCAAGAAGGTTCTCGACAAACGACCCTTCGGCACACAGTTCGACGTCTATGACAGCCAGTTCGAATGGTTGCACCATTCCATAGCGCCGAAACCGGTATCCGACCAGCTGTTCCGCCTGACCATCGGCGGACCGCGCTGCACCAAGCCCTATTCGGCGTCGATCTTCAACATTTCCGCCATGAGCTATGGCTCGCTTTCGGCCAATGCCATCCGTTCGCTGAACAAGGGCGCCAAGCTCGGTGGCTTCGCCCACGACACCGGCGAAGGTTCGATCAGCCCCTATCACAAGGAAGCGGGTGGCGACATCATCTGGGAAATCGGCTCCGGCTACTTTGGTTGCCGTAATCCCGACGGCAGTTTCTCGGAAGAGCGTTTCGCCCAGACCGCCGCTGACGACCAAGTGAAAATGATTGAAGTGAAACTTAGCCAGGGTGCCAAGCCGGGCCACGGCGGCGTGCTGCCCAAGGCCAAGGTCACTGCGGAAATCGCTGCCATCCGCGGCATCGAAATGGGCAGGGATTGCATTTCGCCGGCCTCGCATGCGGGGTTCTCCACGCCACTGGGTCTCATCGCGTTCGTCGACCGCTTGCGCCAGCTGTCGGGCGGCAAGCCGACCGGCTTCAAGCTCTGCGTCGGCCACCCGTGGGAGTTCCTCGGCATCGTCAAGGCCATGGTCGAGACCGGCATCACCCCCGACTTCATCGTCATCGATGGCAAGGAAGGCGGCACTGGCGCCGCTCCGCTGGAATTCATGGATCATCTCGGCATGCCGCTTCGCGACGGCTTGGCTTTCGTCCATTCGGCACTGGTTGGCGCCAACCTGCGCGACAAGATCAAAATCGGCTGCTCCGGAAAGATCACTTCTGCCTTCGACATGGCACGCGTCCTGGCCCTTGGTGCCGACTGGTGCAATGCGGCGCGCGGCTTCATGTTCGCCGTAGGTTGCATCCAGGCCCAACAGTGCCATACCGGTACCTGTCCGACAGGCGTCGCCACGCAGGACCCGTTGCGGCAACGGGCGATCAACGTTCCCGACAAGGCCGAACGTGTCGCCAGTTTCCACCGCGAAACCATCAAGGCACTGGCCGAATTGGTCGCTGCCGCCGGATTGGACCACCCCAAGGATTTGATGCCGCAACATTTCATGCGGCGTGCTCCCGATGGCCGCATCATTACCTTCGCCGAGCAGTATCACCTGCTGCATCCCGGCGAGTTGCTGCGGGGAGCTCCCGGAACGATGTTCGCCGCATCATGGCTGCTCGCCCGCAGCGAAGCATTTTCACCTGCCGACCCCCTCAAACTCGCCGCCGAATAGGTGTAAGGAGCGCTCTTTACGGAGAAGGAGCTGGTCATGCGCGCATTGGTGAAGGCGGAACGGGCGGAAGGTCTTGTCATGCGTGACGAGCCCACGCCGCAGATCGGCCCCGACGATATCTTGATCAAGGTCGCCAAGACCGGCATCTGCGGCACCGACCTGCACATCTGGAAATGGGACGAGTGGGCGCAGAAGACCATCCCCGTGCCGATGGTGGTGGGCCATGAGTTCGCTGGCGTCGTGGCCGAGATTGGGACACACGTCCGCACCGTGAGAGTGGGCGACCGCGTCTCGGGCGAGGGACACCTGATCGGCATGAAGAGCCGCATGGTGCGGGCCGGCCATTTCCATCTCGATCCCGAGACCAAGGGCGTCGGCGTCAACGTGCCCGGCGCCTTTGCCGATTATCTCAAGATCCCGGCCTTCAATGCCATTCACCTTCCGGAAGAGGTGGACGACGAAATCGGCGCCATCCTCGATCCGCTCGGCAATGCCGTTCACACCGCGCTCTCTTTCGATCTCGTCGGCGAGGATGTACTGATCACCGGTGCTGGCCCCATCGGCATCATGGCCGCCGCCGTGTGCCGCCATGTCGGCGCCCGGCATATCGTCATCACCGATGTCAACGACTACCGCCTCGACCTTTGTAACCAGGTGACCGACGCCGTGACCGTGAACGTCTCGAAGGAAGACCTGAAATCCGTCATGCAACGCATCGGCATGCGCGAGGGCTTCGATATCGCGCTTGAAATGTCGGGCGCTCCGAAGGCCTTCGATCAGATGGTCGATCACATGATCATGGGCGGCAAGATCGCCATGCTCGGCATTCCCTCGGGCCCGACGACGGTCGACTGGAATCGCGTGATCTTCAAAGCCCTCACCATCAAGGGCATCTACGGCCGCGAGATGTTCGAGACCTGGTACAAGATGATCGCCATGCTGCAGTCCGGCCTCGATGTCAGGAAAGTCATCACCCACCGCATGAAGGTCGCCGACTTCGCCCAAGGCTTCGCGCTGATGAAGCAGGGCAGCTGCGGCAAGGTGGTGCTGGACTGGGGATAGGAGTGTTGTGTTGCACATTCTGAAAGATTTCGAGGCCTCCCACGAACAGTCGATGCGACAACAAATACGCGCCCGGCTTACCGAGTGTAAGACCAACCCTGAAACGGTAATTCCCGTCGAACAGCTGTTTGCCGAACTTGAGGTTCATCACCGAAAGCGTGTGGGCCTGACCGGGCGCGACAGCATATCCCGGCTTGTTTGAATCGACTCAAACATTTCGACATTTTCCGCGAAAGCGGAGAAACCACCGTGTTCCCGCCGCGAGATGGATGGTCCGCTTTCGCGGACCAAGACGGAAGGGGGGAGCGCTATTCCAAGTTAACGGGATTCGCTCTAAGCCAACTGCAGACTAATGTCCGGGCACTTAAGTCCGGCGCAGGAAAAAACCCAGCGGTCTCCGGGCACTGCGGGCATAGCTTCGGTGAGGGTACCGGTCGTAATGGTTTCGCCGGCCTCAATCGGCCGCTGGCTTGAGTCATCTTGCAACTCACGGTGCAGAAAGTGCAGGGCCTTCATCGGACCGCCGAGCACGTCACGCGCATGTCCAGTTCGAATGATGCCGCCGCTGCCGCGCAAGGTGACGTCGAAATCAGGTAGAGTGCCGTTGAACTTTATGGGCGGACCAACATACAGTGCACGATGCACGCCGAAGGCCGCAACGGCGTCAGCCGCCGAAAATTTCCAGCTCGGGAAAATCGAAAACACAATCTCCAACCCGGGCGCAATCCAGTCGACGCAAGAAGAAAGTTCGGCTTCATCCATGCCGGGCTCCGGGCGGCGGCCCACGTGAAGCACAAGCTCCGGCTCGATTCGCGGCTCCGGAATGGAGCCGAGGGTAAATGATTGACTCTGTGCTATCCGATGCAAGGTGGAATCATACACGGTTCCCCAGATTGGCGCGGCGATGCCCTGGTCTTTCCAGATGTGCCTGTTTGTGAAGCCGATCTTCCGGCCCACGGGCCTCTCGCCGCGCTCTGTGCGCCGCCGGCGAACGCCGTCCGCGATTAGGTAGGCCTCGGCAAGAGAGAGCCCCTGTGGTCTCTTGGAAAACGGCGGCACTTGCCGTCCGTCCGCCCAAAGACTCATCAACTCGTCAATAATATCCGGCTGTGTTGTCATGGCCCCGCCGATGCTTGAGGTTGAGCATCATTGCTTATCATCCCACTTTAGCCCGTTCTGCTCCAGCCGCCACGCCAGCATGTCGAAGCGGTCCTGGCCGAAGAAAGGTTCGCCGTTGAACACCATGGTCGGCACGCCCCAATGGCCCGCGGCGTGGAGCGCGCCGTCGTTGCCGGCGAGGGCTTCCTCATGGTGATCGGGATCGGCGGACACAGCACTCTGCAAATCGGCGAAATCGAGTCCGCTGCGGCGGGCGGCGTCTGCCATGTGGGTGCCCTCGTGCCAATTGTCGGTGGCGCCGTCCCACAGGAGTTTTGAGACTTCCAATGCGAAGTCGAGCCCGCGGCCACGCTCCACCGCAGCGATGCCGAGACGTCCCAGCCAATGCGCCAAGGGGTTTTCGGGCGCGATCTCGAGTGTCACCGGATTCTGGATGATCGGGTCAGGCACGGGGCGCCGGAAGGTCAAGCCATGGAAAGCCGCCGTGCGCGCCGTGTCGATGAAGAAATATGGCCGCGCCAAAGGGTCCATGCGCTTGAAATAAGCTGGATTGCGGATCGCATTGGGGTGGACGACGCGGAAGTCTATTTTCACATTGGCGTTGTGTTGCAACTGCATCACGCGCGGCAACACGATGTAGGAGTAGGGGCTGCGGAACGACCAGTACAAGGTGACGTCGAGCATCTCTATTGGCTCCCGGTTGAGCACGTCTGGCACAAAACCTGCGCCATTATTGCCGCCTTGCCAAGGCCGGTCGAGAGGGCTACGGAAAAACTGATCCAATCCACCCATCTTCGAGTCCCCCGCAATGCTCAATGCCTATGGAACCGCCAACGGCTGCCTGACGGAATTCGCGTCCTCCGCGTCGCCGCTGGTGCCCGCCGATGCCGTCTGGCTGGACCTCATTGCCCCGACCGCCGAGGAGGAAGCAGCGGTTGAGGCGCAACTCGGCATCGACATCCCGACGCGCGAGGAACTGGCCGAGATCGAGGCATCATCGCGCCTCTACCAGGAAGACGGCGCGCATTTCATGACCGCCAACCTGATCCGCCGTGGCGACAATGACGAGCCCGAATCCTCGCCCGTCACCTTCATC
>JANLTS010000626.1:0-5721 GCA_031363045.1 Hyphomicrobiales bacterium | reverse complement strand
GAAACTCACGATCTCGCGGGCTGCCAACAAGCTCCAGCCAAGCCTGCTCTTGAAGCCTGGGAATGCCAGATGACTGAGAAGACAGATCACAACCGCACTGGCAGTGTAACCTGCCACAAGCGCCCACACGCTTGGCCATTTCAAGGCCCAAGTCGCAGCCACCAGTGTCGATGCCAATTGCCCGGCGAGACTGACACATGTTGACCGGCCGAGCCAAAGCCTGCGTTGCGCCACAGCCAGCGCATTCGACCCGAGGCCGGAGACAATGATCATGACGGCAACAATTGGCAGCAGCGCGGCAAGCTGGGGCTCGGAATAGAAATCCGCCAGCGGCATCGCCACGACCGCGACGATGGCCGCCATGAACAGGCTCCGGACAATTCTGAGCGTCCACGCGGTGTTGACAAAGTCCGCCTCTCCGCCGCGCCGGTTCTGGACGATCGACGTATCCAGCCCGAGATCGGTCGTCATTTCGACGCCGATGATGACGACGGTCACGATCGCCATCAAACCGAATGCGTCGGGCTCAACCAGCCTGGTCAGTATGAGATTGCTGAGGAGGCGGAGAAACTGTCCGATGACAAAACCGGCGGCTGTCCACATGGAGGCACGCCAGAACGTATTTCCAAGCAGACTCTTGAGGCTGAACATTATCTTGGCCTCAGGTTCGGCTGGGGACATGTGAAAACGCCATGGGTCGCTGCATCGACTACGCGGTAGAGGTCTTTTATCGCCCAATCCCTAGAAATCAATGAATCTCGGAGGCACAAAGCGCAACTCCGAGCACCTTGCAAATCCAGTCAACTTCAAAAATCACGGCGCTCGAATTGCAGTTCCGCTAAGGGTCGCCGCCCTGCAAGCGATTCTTCAGCCGTTTCAAATGCGTGTAGACCGTTCCCAGGCAGCGGGCGGTGAGTGGCAATTCAGTGATGAGTGTATCGAGCAGCGAATATTGTGTCTTGAAGGTGTTCTGGTGCCGCGAACCCTCCGTCACATACTCAAATATCAAGCACCTCCTCGCTTGCCACAGTCTTGCAAGGGTGACGGTCCTGCAGCGGGGCAATTGCAAGAGTATATGCCACCGGTCCTGTCACTCTCAGGACACCGATGCTTCCGACTCCAAACCGCCAGGGTGAATAATTGTCGACGTTCGACACCACTCTTTCAATGACGGCGCGCAAAAACGGATGGCCCGGAGCGGCAATCACATGAAACTGCTGGAATTCTCCACCTTTGACATGCACCAGGTCTGGATGCAGCCCAAAGTTTTCAAACTTTTCGCCTTTGCCGTTGCGCCAGCGCGAGAGAATGAATTGTTCATTGCCGTTGATAACCTCGTCGAGAGGTCGCCGGACCCGCTTTGGAGATCGAGATACACTCCGCCGTGTTTGTAAATGACGAGATAGCGAAGAAGATCGGCACGGGCCGCGCCATATTCGGGCCCGATGCGCAAGTAGGCCGCCAAAGTGCCCACACCATAATGATCGGCGATGAAGCGTTCCGCCTTGGCGCTATTATATAATCGATGCTCCCAACCGGGATTCGCAGCGGCCATGCCCTGTACATTCAGGCGAATGGGTTCTGGAAGCTGATTGCCGACGTGCCGAGGTGGATCTGATGCAGGACCCGCGGAATCTCAGTCCCAATGGAAACTCGGGAATCTCCCGTTTCCATTCCCCCTTCTTCATTCCGCTCGCACCTTTCCTGGGTCTCAAATCCGCGGCGGAACATTGTTTCCGGCTCAGCAAGAACTTTCCATATCTCGGCCCGATCACTGGAACCATTGGTCAAGTCTTTTTCCTCCAAAACACATCCATATCGTCACGGTGTCAATCAGCATTGAACATTGACCTGGTATCGGCGTCCAAGACTGACCCACCTTTTAGTCGGTATCGGGAGCGCCCGGAGGCGATCCGAGTTCGCGAGACACCTTGATGGTGGCAAGGATGGCCGACAGGCCGCGCTGGGCCTGCTCCAGGTGTTGCTCTGGGTTACTTGATCGGCCATAGATTCCATTTTGGCCGAAAGCTGCTATGGATGCTTGCTGCGTTTGCCACCACATGCCGGATAACTGTCAGCGACATGAAAGCGGATTGCGCCGCCATCCAGAGCCCGAAGTGCGATATAGGCGGCTTGTTGATGGGGCCACCGGAACTGTCATCACAATTGGTCTTTTAAGCTGTTTGCCCTGCAAATAGAAACACGACACACGGGTGTTCTTGGTGTCGGCGAACCATATCTGTGAGACGCCGCTAATGGTCGCCTCCAGGTGACCGCGCAATCGAAGAACTTTTCCGAACTGTGACAAAAGAGACGTGAGACAAGACATGGCCTTGGCATTCACAGCAACGGCATTCTTCGAACAAACATCACGCAATTTGGTAAGTAAAGCCAGGACTATAAAAAAGATAGATGTGTTGCTCGGCGCTGTTTGCGGCGCAGCAAGCCATCGACGCCTGACGTCATGAACCGTTCCTGCCAGCGCCACACTGCCGTCTTGGAGACGCCCGCCATGCGCATGATAGCGCTGGTCCCCGCGCCATCGGCGGTGAAGAGCACAATCCCGCATCGCAAGACATGCTTCTGAGGCGTGTTACGATCTCCAACCACGGCTTCAAGGCGAAGCCAGTCAGAAGGTGAAACGAAGAACGAAACCCCGATGCGCATGATCCAGACTCGCATGCGCACGTGCCAAAGGGAATCCACAAGGGACTCTTCCGTCAGGCGGTGACCACTAGGAGCGCAAGACTGGCGGATTGGCGCTAGGAAGCCACCGAACGTATTTCGGTGATTAAACTTGGAAAACCTAGATCATCTAAAACGAGTGATAGACAAAATGATGGACAATATCCGTTTCTGAACGTTATATATTGTTGAAATAACAGCGTTTTATTAAGAATGATTGGTGCCCCTGGAGGGACTCGAACCCCCACATCCTTGCGAATAACAGATTTTGAGTCTGCCGCGTCTACCATTCCGCCACAGAGGCTTATCGGACGCTCGATTAATTGGCCTCTCTTGCGCCGTCAACCGTAAAGGGCGACAAGGCGCAGATGATCCGCATTACCGATTCAGTGGCAATCGACGAGAATGACCTGGTCTGGAACTTTGTCCGGGCGTCCGGCCCCGGCGGCCAGAACGTCAACAAGGTGTCGTCCGCGGCTGAATTGCGCTTCGATACCGGCAAGGCGATGCTACCGGATGACCTGAAATCGCGCCTGCCAGCCATCGCCGGACGGCAATTGACCATCGATGGGCTGCTGATCATCACCGCCCAGGAATTCCGCTCGCAGGAGCGAAACCGCGAGACCGCGTTGCAGAAGCTGGTCGATCTCCTGCGCAAGGCCGCCCACCGGCCGAAACGCCGCATTGCGACAAGGCCCACCAAGGCCTCAAAAACCCGCCGGCTGGACACCAAGGCCAAGGATGCGCGCACCAAGAAACTGCGCTCGTCGCGGCCCGATACCGATTGATGGATAAATGCTGAGAAAACTCTACGACTGGACCCTCTCGCTGGCGGCACGCAAGACAGCTGAAATCTGGCTGGCGGTCATTGCCTTCATCGAAAGCTCGGTCTTCCTCGTGCCCGCTGACGTGCTCTTCCTGCCGATGGCTCTGGCCCAACCGGCAAAGGCCTACCGCTTTGCCCTGATTGCGACTGTCGCCTCGACACTGGGCGGTATCGCCGGATATTTTCTGGGGTATTTCGCCTACGAAGCCCTGGCCAAGCCGGTGCTCGATTTCTACGGCAAGCTCGATAGCTTCGAACACCTACGTCAATGCACCGGCGAAGATACGTTGATGCTCCTCCTGGTGACATCCGGTCTCGCGCACTTGCCGCCGATCAAGATCGTTACCATCCTGGCCGGTGTCGTACAGGTGAGTTTCCTGTTCTTCGTCGTTTCCTGTGTCATTGCCCGTGGGGCTCGGTTCTTCGCGCTGGCCTGGGCACTGCGGCGCTATGGCGAACCGATCCGCAGCTTCATCGAGCAGCGTCTCGGACTTATTGCCGCCATCGCGGCGGCCATACTGATTGGGCTTTATCTTGTTGTTAAGTATACCGCTGCCTCTGGAGCCCTGACATCATGCTGAGCACCATCACCCCGCAGCGCGCCATTCTCCTGATTCTGCTGGTTGCTACCCTGACCATTATCGGGGCATGGATCTTCGAGTTTGCCGGTTATGCCCCATGCGAGCTTTGCCTGAAACAGCGCTGGGCCTACTATGCGGCAATCGTGGTTTCGGCCATCCTCGCGGTGACGGCACGCACTTCGGACCAGATGATGCGGTATGGCCTGGGCTTGCTGGCGCTTCTCTGGATTGGCAGCATGGTCTTCGGCATCTATCACTCCGGTGTCGAATGGCACTGGTGGCCTGGCCCTTCCACCTGCACAGGCACGGGCGAACTCTCGCTTGGCTTGCCTGACCTCACGAAGCCTGTGGTCATGTGCGACACGCCGGCCATTCGTATCTTTGGCCTGTCGCTCGCCGGATGGAATGCGGTGATCTCGTTGGCATTGGCCATACTGGCCTTGGCCGGCCTACGCCGTCACGGGTCGAGTTCGGTATCCCAGTAGAGATAATCCTGCCAGCTATCGTGCAGGAAGTTCGGCGGAAACAGCCGCCCGTTGCGATGCAGCTGTGCCACGCTCGGCCGCACCGGCTTCTGCGCTGGGAACATCTTGATCTGCTGCGGCAGATAGCCGCCCTTCGTCAGATTGCAAGGTGAACACGCCGCGACAACGTTCTCCCATGTCGTCTGACCACCCTTCGACCGTGGCGTAACGTGATCAAACGTCAGGTCGTCATGAACGCCGCAATATTGGCAGGTGAAGCGGTCGCGCAGGAACACGTTGAACCGCGTGAAGGCCGGCGTCCGCGATGGCTTCACATAAGTTTTGAGCGAAACGACACTGGGCAGGCGGAATTCGAAACTCGGGCTGCGCACCACCCGGTCATATTCCGACACGATGTTGACGCGCTCGAGGAACACCGCCTTGATGGTGTCCTGCCAGCTCCACAGAGACAAAGGATAGTAGCTCAACGGACGGTAATCCGCGTTGAGGACCAGGGCAGGGCAGGCTTCCGGTGCGACTGGTGCGAATTGCACGCTCACCTCTTCAATCCGATTCCTGAAGTCTACTATATCTGGTGTGACGGTCCTGTGAAGTCCTTAGATGATGCGCTGGTCCATGCCCTTCAAGCCGCGATAATGTGACCAGAGAAGCCGCGCGGCAGCGGCCCGGACAGGTGACCAGCCCGCCGCCAGGGCGATCATCGATTTTGCTTCGGGCCGCCCAGGCAATCCCAGCAGATCCTGTGCCGCGACTTGCAACGCAAGATCACCCGATGGCCAGGCATCGGCCCGCCGCAGGGCGGACAGCAGGTAGATATCGGCGGTCCACGGCCCAATGCCATGGATGCGGGTCAAATGCGTGAGAACCTCGCGATCCGGCAATGTCTCGATTTCTGCGTGGTCGAGATGGCGAAAGGCATCGGCCGCCGCATGAAATGTCTTGGCCTTGGTTCCCGAAAGTCCGAGCGCCCGGAGTTCGTCAATCGGGCAATCGCGAACATTGGCGCATTCAAAGTCACCGAGGCGCGCCTCGAGACGCCGCCAGATGGCCTCACCGGCTTTCAGCGAAATGAGCTGGTCGGTGACGATCCGCAGCAAGCTCTTAAGTCCCGGCTCCATGTGACGGAGCGATGGCAGTCCATGCC
>JANLTS010000612.1:0-4904 GCA_031363045.1 Hyphomicrobiales bacterium | reverse complement strand
CCCGGTGCGGCTGCAGTTCATCAAGGAACAGGTCTGCGCGCGGCTGGGCCGTGATCCGCTCGAGCGCGCGCCATTCGAGGGCTTACGATTCCTCGACATCGGCTGCGGCGGCGGGTTGCTGACCGAACCGATGGCAAGGCTCGGTGCGACCATCGTCGGCGTTGATCCATCGGAGAAGAACATCAAGACGGCGTCTGTTCACGCTGACGAAATGGGACTCGCCATCGACTACCGCGCCGGCACGGCGGAAGACCTGGCGGCGGCGGGAGACAAGTTCGACGTCATCCTCAACATGGAAGTAATCGAGCACGTGGCCGACCCCAAAGCCTTCACCGCCACCTGTGCCGCGATGCTGAAGCCCGGCGGGTTGATGTTCGTCGCCACCCTGAACCGCACGCTGAAGTCCTTCGGCCTCGCCATCATCGGCGCCGAATATGTGTTGGGCTGGATTCCCAAAGGCACGCACCAGTGGGAGAAGTTCATTACGCCCGTGGAGTTGAAGGAGTGGCTGGGGGAGACTGGTGTGGCGGTGAAGGAGGAACTCGGCGTCACCTACAACCCGCTCTCACGCGAATGGCGCAGAAGCCGGGATATGGATGTAAATTATATGCTCGTGGGGATGAAGACGGGTAGACAGATTGAGGTGAGACGGTATTCGCCTGACAGTTAGGCTACGCCGCACGACCGCAATGACCACCACGAGTCAAGCGCGGACGGGCGGTGTGGCCATGCCGCTCCGGAAGGGGTTTAGGATGGAGTTACGGGCTTAGCGCACCGAATTGTCCAATCCTCGCGCGTCACGAATCTCCGTCAAACACCAGGTCGACTAAGTCGCGCGCGCCGTAGACTACGCGGGCGACGAGCACGGAGGTTCGTTCGATCTGGTAGAGGATCAAGTATCTACCCTCGATCAGCAGTCGGATACCCCTGCCGAGGTCCGGCCGTTCGGTTCCGCGTTCCGGGAAGTCCGCCAACGAGTCGATCCGGTCATTGAGGCGGTCAAGAAACCGGTCGGCGTTTTGCGGACTATCATTAGCGATGGAGAGCCAGATGGCGATCAGGTCTTCCTCCGCCTTGGCCGTCAGGCTGACGCGGAATTGGCGGATCATGCGCCCGAAGAGCGCGCTGCGAAGCGTCTTCGCGCTTCGTCCTTTATCTCATCCATCGACGCGAATCGCCCGGGGCCACTGTCGAGGCCTTCGCGCACCATGCGTTTCAACTCTTTGAGTGCAATGGCTTTGCGGTCCTGCTTGTCTTTCCAGTCGCGCAATGCCTCTCGCACAACTTCGCTGACCGAGGCATACTGACCGCCATCGACAGCCTCGCGGGCCAGCGCCACCATGTCGCCGGGGAGAGCGATGCTGACTTTTCGAACCGTGCTCATCAAATCAGGGTAGCAAATCTTACTACCGAAAACAATCATGAAACTTCGCCATTACATCGCCTCAGACGCCTCTACTGTCGCCGATATCTTCAATCGCGCCGTCTCGGAAATCGCGTCAACTGCCTACACGCCCGAGCAGATCGCGGCGTGGCTCGGGGGCGGGATGGAGGCGGGGGAAACGCACGTCCGATGCAGCGACGGGCGCTCTGTCTGGGTCGCCGCCGATGCCTCAGACACGGCCATCGCCTTTATCGATCTTGAGGACGACGGCCATATCGACATGCTGTTCTGCCAACCGGTATGGGCAGGCCGGGGAATAGCATCGGCACTTTACGCAGAACTTGAATCATCAGCCCGCCAGCGCGGCATGTCACGGCTTTATGTGGAAGCGAGCGAGTTCGCCAAGCCGTTCTTTGCGCGCAAGGGTTTTGCGCTTCTCCACCGCAATGACTTCACCATGGACGGCGTTGCCGTCCACAACTACGCGATGGAAAAGCGCCTCTGAACCCTCAGCGTGACTTGATACCGCGGCGCATCCGCTGCTCCCTGAGTCTCGACATCTCCTCGATGGGATCGACGTCATAGGGCAGCCGCAAGGCGTGGCGCAGGTCGTCGCGGCCCAGGCCAATGTCATTCAGCAGATAATCGTCAAGCTGCTCCAGCCGCTTCAGATTACGCTTGGCGAGCCAGCTGCGGATCAGGCGGCGCAATTTCGGGAACACGAAAGTGCTGTCGCGGGACAGGGCCTGATGGAAAACATAATCGCGCATGGGCATCACCATTGTCTCTATTGTAGCAATCAAACAGCTTGATTGTACTGGTTCAATGTTATAATGTATGCATCCAATCGCCATCAAGAGAAACATTGTCCTCATGACAATTTGGTTGCCGCAGCTCCGCCGCGAACGTCCACTCTACCTCGAGATTGCTGACGGGATTCGTCAGGATCTGTTGCGGGGAACGCTCAAACCGGGCGACCGGCTGCCGCCGCAACGCGACCTTGCCTTCCGGCTCGGGGTTACCACGGGCACAGTCACCCGGGCCTATGCGGAGGCTGAGAAACTGGGGTTGCTGTCTGGCGAAGTGGGGCGCGGCAGCTATCTGAAATCGCCCGGCGCCCAGGCTCAGCCCTTTGCCCGTCCGGCGCCCTCCAAGAGCGGCGTCATCGATCTTACCCAGGCCTCGCCGCCGCGCGTCCATGGATCCCAGGATCTCGATACGGCACTGCACCAGATTATGGCCTCGCCGTCGCGTCTCGACCTTCTTGATTATGCGCCGCCCGAGGGCCATCCCCTGCACCGGGCGATGGGCGTCACCTGGCTGGCGCGCTCCGGTATCAAGGTCGCGGAGAATGACGTGGTCGTGACAGCGGGCGCCCATGCCGGGTTGATCGCCTGTCTTGCCGCCATAACCCAGCACGGCGACCGGATGTTCGTCGAGAGTCTCAATTACCCGACGATCAAGCCGATTGCCCGGCATCTTGGCATCACATTGGTGCCAATCGAGATGGACAGTGGCGGGATGGTGCCGCAATCGCTCGAGCGGGCGGCACGGGCTGGTGAAGCACGACTGCTCTATATCGTGCCGACACTGCAGAACCCGACAACCTCGACCTTGAGCCATGACCGCCGCCTGGCCATTGTCGATATCGCCCGGCGCCATGGCATGACGATCATCGAGGACGATATTTTCCGTCTGCTCGATCCCCGGGTGCAACCGCCGGCATTGTTCACGCTAGCGCCGGAGCGGACCTATCATGTCACCAGCATTTCCAAGACGCTGTCACCGGGCTTAAGGGTTGGATTCGTGGCAATCCCGCCCGGCAAGGCCGACGTTCTGATCCGCCATCAAACGGTTGCCAGCGGCCGCGCCGTTGGACTTGCCGCCGAAGTCGCCCGCTACTGGATCGAGGGCGACACGGCCGGGCTTATCCTTGATGCCATCATTGCCGAGAATGTTGCACGCCGCGCCCTGGCGCTCGATCTGCTGCGCGGGCGCGACGTCTATTGCCAGCCCGCTTCGCCCTATCTCTGGCTGAAGCTGCCCGATGCTTGGACGCCCGGCGATTTTGTCCGGGGGCTGGAGGAGCGTGGCGTCCGGGTGACACCCGGCACTGCCTTTGCCATCGACCGGCGTTCGGACGATCAGGGGGTGCGCATGTGCTTTGGTGGCACGGTGACGCGGGCCGAACTGCGGGACGCACTGCTGCGCGTCAATCGCCTGCTTGACGAGGACCCGGCCGAGCGCTTTACGCAGGTTGCCTGACATTGCGGCGGATGATCGCTCGTTAAGCATTTCTTCATTTTCCGCCCCTTGACGGCTGGAGTGGCAAGACCTATGTGTCTGCCAGCTGTTGGCACTCACATTTGAGGAGTGCTAACAGAGCTGGCCCAGCACTGATGGGTCAGTCAAAACCTCAGAAAAACGAAGTTATCACGAGGAGTTAACCCACATGAAATTCCGTCCTCTGCACGACCGCGTTGTCGTCAAGCGCGTCGAGGAAGACACCAAGACCAAGGGTGGCATCATCATTCCGGAGACCGCCCAGGAGAAGCCCATGCAGGGCGAAATCATCGCTGCAGGCCCCGGCGCCCGCGATGAAAGCGGCAAGATCGTTCCGCTCGACGTCAAGACCGGCGACAAGGTGCTGTTCGGCAAGTGGTCCGGCACCGAAGTCAAGATCGACGGCACCGAGCTGCTGATCATGAAGGAATCCGACATCATGGGTATCCTGGACAAGTGACGCCAATGCCTCTTGGGCGGCATCCCGGCGAAGGCCGGGATCCAAACCTAAGGGCGGTGTCGATTTTCCAAACCCCAATTCAGTTCAATCAGTCAAAGGAATATTCACATGGCTGCTAAAGAAGTCCGCTTCGGCGGTGAAGCCCGCGAGCGCATGCTGCGCGGCGTCGACATTCTCGCCAACGCTGTAAAAGTGACACTCGGCCCCAAGGGCCGCAACGTCGTCATCGACAAGAGCTTCGGCGCTCCGCGTTCCACCAAGGACGGTGTGACGGTTGCAAAGGAAATCGAGCTCGAAGACAAGTTCGAGAACATGGGCGCCCAGATGGTGCGCGAAGTGGCCTCGAAGACCAATGACCTCGCCGGTGACGGCACCACAACGGCCACCGTTCTGGCCCAGGCCATTGTCCGCGAAGGCGCCAAGAACGTCGCCGCCGGCATGAACCCGATGGATCTGAAGCGCGGCATCGATCTCGCGGTCACCGCGGCGATCGAGCACATCAAGGGCCAGTCCAAGAAGGTCAAGGGCTCGGATGAAGTCGGCCAGGTCGGCGCCATCGCCGCCAATGGCGAAAAGTCGATTGGCGACATGATCGCCAAGGCGATGCAGAAGGTCGGCAACGAGGGCGTCATCACAGTTGAGGAAGCCAAGACCGCCGAGTCCGAACTCGAAGTCGTCGAAGGCATGCAGTTCGACCGCGGCTATCTCTCGCCCTACTTCATCACCAACGCCGACAAGATGGTGGCCGAGCTCGAGGACGTCTACATCCTCCTGCAC
>JANLTS010000599.1:0-2233 GCA_031363045.1 Hyphomicrobiales bacterium | reverse complement strand
CTTCTACGACGGCGTGAAGCCGATCCCGCCGGCGCTCAGGAAGCAATGGGAGACGTTGAAGTTCCCGGCCAAGAAATTCTTGTCCGATGTCGGCCTGTCGGTGGCGGCGGGCGAACAGGGCTATTCGGTGCTGGAGCAGATCTGGGCGAGGCCCACGGCGGAAGTAAATGGTATTTTTGGCGGCTATCGTGGGCCGGGCGCCAAGACCGTGCTGCCGGCCGAGGCGACGGGCAAATTCACCTTCCGCCTGGTGGACGGGCAAAACCCCACGAAAGTGCGCAAAGCCTTCCGCGATTTCGTGCGCGCGCGGCTGCCGAAAGACTGCAAGGCGGTGTTCGATGGCTCCGGTGGAGAGTCAGCGGGCATTTGTGTTGCTGAAGACACGCCCTGGGTTGAAGCCGCGAAGGCCGCCTTGAAGGATGAGTGGGGTGTCAAGCCGGTGTTAGTGGGTGGCGGCGGCTCGATTCCGGTCGTGGAGTCTTTCAAGAAACACCTGAAGGCTGACAGCCTTCTCGTTGGTTTTGGACGTGACGATGACAGCGTCCATTCGCCCGACGAGAAATATGACGTCGAGAGCTATCACAAGGGCATCCGCAGCTGGGCCCGTATCATCGCGCAATTATCCGCATAGAGAGTAACCATGACTGACCTGAACGCCGTGCTTGCCGCCGCTGATAGCGAATTCGACAACAGCCTTGAACGCCTCTTCACGCTGGTGCGCATTCCGTCAATCTCCACTGACCCGGCGCATAATGCCGATTGCGACCGGGCGGCGCGCGCCGTGGTGGCCGATCTGGCAGACTTGGGCTTTGATGCAAAATTGCGCGAAACGCCGGGCCGCGCCATGGTGGTGGCCCATTACACACCGAAGGCCGTAGCGAAATCGACGCCGCACCTGCTGTTCTATGGCCACTACGACGTGCAGCCCGCCGACCCGCTTGAGCTATGGAAGACGCCGCCCTTCGAGCCGAGGCTCACCAAGGGAGCGGATGGCGTCGAGCGCCTGTATGGCCGTGGCACCGCCGACGACAAAGGCCAGTTCATGACTTTTGTCGAAGCGGCCCGCGCCTGGATCAAGGCCACGGGTTCGTTGCCGATCAAGGCGACGTTCCTGATCGAGGGTGAGGAGGAATCGGGTTCGCCCTCGCTGGTACCGTTCCTCAAGGCCAACAAGGATGAACTGACGTGTGATGCCGCCTTCGTCTGCGACACCAACATGTGGGACGCGAAGACGCCGGCCATCACCACCAGGCTGCGCGGCCTCGTGCACGAGGAAATCACCATCACTGGACCCAACATCGATCTTCACTCTGGCCTCTATGGCGGTCCGGCGATGAATCCCATCCGTGTGCTGAGCAAAATTATTGCGGCACTCCACGACAAAAACGGCAAGGTGACGCTTCCAGGTTTTTATGACGGCGTTGCCGAACTGCCGAAGGCCACGAAGGCGCAATGGCAAGCGCTGAAATTTTCCGACGCGAAATTCCTCAAGGAAGTTGGTTTGAAGCAACCGGCTGGCGAAAAGGGCAAGAGCGTTCTGGAGCAGATCTGGGCGCGGCCGACAGCAGAGGTGAACGGCATCTGGGGCGGCTATACGGGCGCCGGCACCAAGACCGTGCTGCCATCGAAAGCCCATGCCAAGCTGACGTTCCGCCTCGTCGGCAAGCAAAATCCGCAAAAGATTCTCAAAGCTTTCCAGAAATTTGTGAAGGGACTGATCCCGAAAGACTGCAAGGTGGAGTTCTCCGGCCGTGGCGGCGGCAGCCCGGCCACCGAAATTCCTGAGGACAATCCATGGATCGCCCGGTCGGCCAAGGCACTGAAAGACGAGTGGCGCCGTGACGCGGTGTTGATGGGGTCGGGCGGATCAATTCCAATTTGCCGTTCCTTCAAGGATATTCTCGGCATGGACAGCGTGCTGGTGGGCTTCGGCCTCAATGACGATGCCATCCATTCGCCCAACGAGAAATACAATCTGGCGAGTTATCAGCGCGGCATCAGGAGTTGGGTGCGGATCATCGGCGAACTCGGAAAATAGTGGTGGCGCTGTCTGTCGATGTCGTAGTTCAAGTCCGATGATCCCTCAGCTTCTCATTGGCTCGCTGGTGATCGCGTTGACCGTCGCGGTGCAGGCCGAAATGTATAATCTTTTCTGGCACCGCTTTGAACGCGTGGTGACGGTCTGCCGCCGCGCACTTCACCGCTTCGCCAACACTGGCGCTATCATCATCGG
>JANLTS010000580.1:0-2321 GCA_031363045.1 Hyphomicrobiales bacterium | reverse complement strand
TGGATGAAACGCTCGCCGTATTTCTCCAGCGTCTCCTCGATGCGCCGGATGTCGATCACATCATTGCCGATTCCGATGATCATTTGAGGCCACGGCTCCCCGGTTTGATGGCCGGAACATTCGCGAGTTCGGACGGCAGCTTGTCGGCCGCAAAGGTTGGAATGTCGAGCACCGTGAGTGCTGCCAATGGCGCTCCGAGAGCAGCCTTGCCGCCCGACCGGTCGATAAGGCAAGCGGCTGCAACCGTCACCCCACCCTCTTCGGCGATCGCCGCAATGCATTCTCGTGACGACAATCCAGTGGTGACGATATCCTCTACCATCAGCACGCGCGCCTGCTTGTCGATGGTAAAGCCCCGGCGCAGCGTCAGCTTGCCATCGACGCGTTCGAAGAAAATTGACGGCACACCAAGCTGGCGGCCCATCTCGTAGCCCACCACCACACCCCCCATGGCGGGTGAAGCAACTAGATCGATCTTGCCCACATCGAGACCACGCACCTTCTCGGCCAGCGACGCGCAGAGACGGGCCGCCCGGTTGGCATCCATCAGCACCCTGGCGCATTGCAGATAGCGGCTGGAATGAAGGCCTGAGGAAAGGATGAAATGTCCCTCCAGCAGGGCGCCGGCGGCGCGGAATTCGTCCAGCACTTCAGTCTGTGTCAGCATGTTTCTATCCTGTCTTGCGGGTGACATCGCTCACAGCACCTCGGCTGCGGAGGCCCGCCATGATTTCATTGAGGTGTTTCAAGTCGTGCACTTCAAGCGTGATATCGAGATCAAAGAAATCCCGCGACCCCTCGCGTGCCACCATTTGCAGCGCATCGATATTGCCGCCCTGGTCACCGATCACTTGTGCTACTTGGGCCAGCGAGCCAACTTCATTGAGAATCGAAACCTTGATACGAGCCGGATAGCGCTGTGTTTCGGCACCGCTGTCCCAGGCAAGGTCCACCCAGCGCTCCGGCTGGTTGTCGAACTGTTCCAATGCCTTGGCGAAGATCGGATAGATGGTGATACCTGTACCGGGCATGATGATGCCGACGATGCGCTCACCTGGCACCGCTCCGGTTTCCGGCGAAATCTTCAGCGCCGTAGTGCGCGAAACGCCGCGCACCGGGATCGACAATTCATCGCCATCGCTCTTGCGCGCCGGCGTCCGGCGGCGAAGTTCTTTGAGCTTGGTATCGTCGATGGTGAGACCCATCGCTTTCATCACATCGATGGCCGAGAGCTCGCCTTTGCCGATTGCCGCCAGAGCGTCGTCGACATTCTTGTGCCCAAGACGCGGAATGGCAATGGCAACTTCCTTGTCAACATAGGTTTTGCCCAGCTTGGCCAAGGTCTTCTCGACAATTTCTCGGCCAAGCCCTGCGAACTGCTTTTGTGCTGCCGCCCGCGTTGCCTTGCGGATCGCCGCGCGCGCCTTGCCGGTCACCGCCAGCCCTTCCCAGGCTGCTGGCGGTGTCTGCGCCTCTGACCGGATGATATCGACTTCGTCGCCATTCTTGAGTTCGGTCACCAGCGGCGCATGGCTGCCGTTCACCTTGGCGCCGACGCAGCTGTCTCCCACCGACGTATGCACGGCATAGGCAAAATCAATCGGCGTCGCACCACGCGGCAAGGCGATCAGCTTGCCCTTGGGCGTGAAGCAGAACACCTGGTCGTGAAAGAGTTCAAGCTTCGTATGTTCAAGGAATTCGCGGGGCGATTCGCCTTCCTGCAGCATCTCCACCAGGTGCCTGAGCCAGCGATAGGCGTTGGATTCGGCCGCCGGCGCTTTGAACCCATCGAGTGCCTCCTTGGCATCCGGCGCATCTTTGTACATCGCATGCGCCGCAACGCCGCGCTCGGCGATCTCATGCATCAGCCTGGTGCGAATCTGCATTTCGACGCGCATGTGATGTGGCCCGATCACTGTGGTGTGGATCGAGCGGTAGTCGTTTTGTTTTGGTGTCGAAATGTAATCCTTGAACCGCCCCGGAACCGCCCGGTAAGTGCGGTGGATGATCCCCAGCGCCCTGTAGCACTGGTCGACGGTTCCAACGAGCACGCGAAAGCCGAAAATGTCGGAAAGCTGGCCAAGCGAGAGCAGTTTGCGCTCCATCTTGCGGAAAATCGAATAGGGCCGTTTTTCGCGCCCGTGCACCTCCGCCTTGATGCCGTTTTCTGCCAGCTTCAGCGTCAGCTCCGCCTCGATCGACTTTAGGATGCCGCCACTTTCGGTATGAAGCTTGGCCAGGCGGTCGTTGATGATCTTGTCGGCGTCGGGATTGAGAACTTTGAAAGCGATATCTTCAAGTTCTTCGCGCACCGCCTGCAT
>JANLTS010000564.1:0-6685 GCA_031363045.1 Hyphomicrobiales bacterium | reverse complement strand
GTTCTCTCGCTCATCATCTGGGCACTCATTCTCGTCGTCACGGTCAAATATGTGGCCATCCTGCTCAACGCCGACAACAAGGGCGAAGGCGGAACGCTTTCGCTTATGGCGCTCGCCCAGCGTGTGATGGGCACCAAACTTGTTCTCATTCCGATTCTCGCGATGATCGGTGCGGCGCTGTTTTATGGCGACGCTATCATCACTCCGGCGATTTCGGTGTTGTCTGCCGTCGAAGGCCTGAAGATCGTGATGCCGGCGTTTGAGCCTTATGTTCTGTGGATCACCGTGGCGATCATCGTCGCGCTGTTCGCGGTGCAATCGCGCGGTACGGCAAGTGTTGCCAAGTTCTTCGGGCCGATCACGCTGGTGTGGTTCATCGCCATCGGTGCCGCGGGTGTCGTACACATTGCCGATCATCCCGGAATTTTTTATGCTTTCAACCCATACTATGCCGTGTCATTTCTGGCGACGCACGGGGTAATAGGCCTCGTCACGCTCGGTGCGGTATTTCTCGCCGTAACCGGAGCGGAAGCTCTTTATGCGGACCTCGGACATTTCGGCAAGCGGCCGGTGCAACTGGCATGGCTCGCTGTGGTGTTGCCGTCTCTGGTCCTGAATTATCTGGGGCAGGGCGCACTGCTGCTGAACAATCCTGCAGCCATTGAAAGTCCGTTCTTCCTGATGGTGCCTGAGTGGGCGCTCTTGCCAATGGTGATCCTCGCCACGGCTGCTACCATTATCGCCAGCCAGGCGGTGATTACCGGGGCCTATTCGCTGTCGCGGCAAGCGATCCAGCTGGGACTGCTGCCGCGCATGGAGATCCGCTTCACGTCGGAGGCCCACGCGGGTCAAGTCTACATGCCGCAAGTGAACTGGCTGCTGCTGTTCGGCGTGCTGATCCTCGTGGCGCTGTTCCAGACGTCATCCAGCCTTGCCTCGGCCTATGGCATCGCCGTGACTGGCACTATGGTGGTTACGGCAACGATGGCGATCTTCGTCATCTGGAAATACTGGAAGTGGCCGTTGTGGGCCGCAATGACCTTGATGCTGCCGCTGCTGGCGCTTGACGTCGTCTTCCTTGGTGCAAATGCGTTGAAACTGCACGAAGGCGGCTGGGTGCCGCTGGCCATTGGCGCTGGCCTGATGCTGGTAATGTGGACGTGGCGGGCGGGCACGCGAATCCTGTTTGCCAAGACGCGGAAACTGGAAGTGCCATTGACAGATCTTGTCGCCTCGCTGGCCAAGCGCCCACCGCATCGGGTGGCGGGGACTGCGGTGTTCTTCACGTCCGACCCTGAGAGTGCGCCAACCGCCTTGCTTCACAGTCTCAAGCACTACCGCGTGCTGCATGAGAACAATGTGGTGCTGACCATCCGCACCAGCGACATGCCGGTGGTGGCGGACGCCGACAAGGTGAAGTTCAGAAAACTGAACGAGTTGTTCAGCTCACTGATCGTCACCTTCGGGTATATGGAAACGCCGAATGTGCCGATGGCATTGGCACTGGCGCGGAAAACGGGGTGGAAATTCGACATCATGTCGACGTCATTCTTCCTGTCGCGGCGCGTTGTCAGGGCGTCGAGCCATGAGGGCATGCCGCTTTGGCAGGACAAGCTGTTCATCATGCTGGCGCGCAACGCCGATGATGCCAGCCATTATTTCCGGCTGCCAACTGACCGGGTGGTGGAAGTGGGAAGCCAGATCACGGTGTGAACTTGCGGCACGCCGGGTCCAATCAACCCGGCGTGCCGTTGCCTGAAAAAATTTGCGCCGCGCCGCCTATGGCATTGCGAAAAGCGGCATCGAAATTGCCGCCATCGCTCCGCCAGTGTTGCTCCGCACCCTGATAATTCAAATGCCAAACTGACCGCCAACCGAGAAGTTCGCGGCTCCATGTGAGGGTTCCGGATAGCGGTGTGTCTCCGACCGATGAATCGACAAGGCCTTGCAGCGTGGCGAGCGGCGTAGAGGGAAGCGTTTCGAAACTGAGGCCGGATTGGGTCAACAGGCGTTCTGACGGAAGCGTTACCTGCATGCCAAATTTCCAGGCGGCCGCTTCGAAGGATTGACGCTGCAGGGCGCCGACGTCATTCGTGGTGGAGAGCACATAGGAACTGCCGATGTGCTTGACGGCAAGAAAAACGACCAGACGCGGACGATCTGACAACCAGGGCCTTGAACCCAACTTTCTCAGCAGCGTATCGATTTTTGCCTGGTCATATTCGACGGTCATTTCATGCGGCCGGTCCCTGGTGCCCTGTTCGTCCTTGATCGGGCGGAAGGCGTAGAGATCGCGGAAACTGGTATGGGTCACGGCTTCTTCCGGCGCTTGGGCCAGTTCGGCCAGAAGCGGATGGGTTTCGAGGCGGGGGTCGCCCGACACCCGCACCAGCACTTGCACAAGGCAAAGCTTGAGGCCGGGGATGCGCGTTTCATCGCGCCTGCCGGTGACTATGGTGCGGGCCTGATAGAGCGGGTTTGCAGCGGCAAGAGCGGGCGGAAGGCCGAAACCCAAGGCGGCAGCCGCGGTGATGAATGCCCGGCGGTAGATGAAAGGAGTCGGCATGAGCTGTTCCCTGATCGGTGGCGCGGTCATATTACCGAAACGGCTCACGGTCCATGCTGGCTTCAAGCAGGCTTGCGCTCCGGGCTGAAATCATCTTGAGAGGATACTGGCCAGTTGGCCGCACAACGGGGACAGACATGATCGAGGCGGCTGACGGCAATCGCTCGCACGATGAATGGGGGACAATCGACGCTGGTTTTGTCGCGCGGCTGACGGCGGCCCTTGACGCTAACGAGACAAAGCCGATCCGGGCGCTGACGCGCGACCTTCACGCCGCCGACCTGGCCGACGTGCTCGAAGCCATGGAGCAGGCGGACCGCGTGCGCCTGATCGCGGCGCTTGGCAAGAACTTCGATGTCGAAGCATTGGCCGAACTCGACGAAGCGGTGCGCGACGAGTTGATGGAGGCCCTGCCCAACGAGGTGATTGCCTCGGCCATCAAGAAGCTCGACACCGACGACGCGCTTTATCTAATCGAAGATCTTGAGGACGACGACCAGCGCGAAATCCTGTCCAAGGTTTCGAAGGAAGACCGTGCGGCGCTGTCGCGCGGCCTTGAGTACGAAGAGTACACTGCCGGCCGTCTGATGAAGACCGAGTTCGTTGCGGTACCGGTGACATGGTCGGTGGGCAAGGCCAGCGACTTCATTCGCACCGAACGCCAGTTGCCGGATGAGTTCTTTGAGGTTTATGTCGTCGATACCGCATTCCATCTGGTGGGAACGGTGCCAGTGTCGCGATTGATGCGCACGGCGCGCGACAAGAAGATCGAAGCGATCATGGATGGCGAGCAAACCATTTTCAAGGTCACCGACCGCCAAGACGACGTTGCTTACAAGTTCGAAAAGTACAATCTAGTCTCGGCGGCGGTGACCGACGAAAGCGGTCGCTTGACCGGCATGCTGACCGCCGACGATATCGTCGAGGTGATCCAGGAAGAAGCCGAAGAAACCATGCTGCATCTGGGTGGCGTCGGTTCGGAAGAAACCATCACCGATACGGTGTTTGACACTACGAAATCGCGCTTTGCCTGGCTGTTCGTTAATCTGCTGACCGCCATCCTGGCGTCGTGGGTGATCTCGCTGTTTGGCGCGACATTGGAACAGATGGTTGCATTGGCCATCCTGATGCCGATCGTCGCCTCGATGGGCGGCAATGCCGGAACCCAGACGATGACGGTGGCGGTACGGGCCCTTGCCACGCGCAACCTGTCGCCCGCCAACGCGTTGAAAGTGGCGATGCGCGAGGGTGCGGTGGGGCTGATCAACGGCTTGCTGTTCGCGGTGATCATGGGGTTGTTCGCCTGGGCCTGGTTTGGCTCGAACCAGTTGGGGCTGGTGATCGCCGCAGCCATGGTGATCAACCTCGTGGCAGCGGCAATGGCGGGTATCCTTGTGCCTTTGGCGCTCGATCATTTCGATATTGATCCGGCGATTTCGTCTGGCACCTTTGTCACCACGGTGACGGATGTGGTGGGCTTTTTTGCGTTTCTCGGATTGGCGGCGATATGGCTGGTGCCCTGAGCGCGCGATTGGCAGCCGCCGCTGACCGGGCGGCGTTCGAGGAGTTATGGGCGGGATGGCAGGCGCATATGGGCGGCCGTGTTCCACCCGAAGTGACGGCGCGCAGTTGGGCGAAAATAGTGACGCCAGCGAGCGGGCTGCAGGCGATGCTGGCCTTTGAGGGGGCGGAGCCGATGGGGTTCGGCGTCATCAGCCGGGCGCCTTTTGCCTGGACGGGGGACGATATCTTCTATCTCCAGGATTTGTATGTGGTGCCGCATGGCCGTGGACGAGGCGTCGGGGCGGCGTTGCTGACAGCCATTTATGCGCATGGCGATGCGGAGGGGGCGCCGCAAGTGATGTGGATGGTGGACGAAGAGGATACTGAGCTGCAGGGCTTCTATGAGCGGCATGCCTTGCGCACGCCCTATCGCCGCTACATGCGCTTGGCCTGGCCGTGGTGAGCCTTGCCGAACTCGGCGATGAACTTGCGGAAATCGCGGCGCTACAGTGGCTAAGCCTCGGCGGCATTGAAGATGTAGAGGGGCGGGCCGGCACGCATGAAGAGCGCGCGAGTCACTGGTGATTTTCAGAACAGCAGCCAGCGCGGGGTGCGGGCGGCATAATCGTCCCACGCCTTGCCAAAGCGTAGACGCAAGTGTTGCTCCTCGCGTTCGATGGCGAGTTTCTGGGTTGCGAAGGCGGCCAACAAGGTAGCAGGTAGCAGCCAGCCGATGCCGAAAAGGAGGCCGATGCCTGACAACAGCAGGGTGTTGCCGACGTAGATCGGGTTGCGCGATCTGGCAAAGGGGCCATCGGCGATCAGCGTGGTTGCACCGCGGTCTGGCCGGATGGTGGTGCGGTGACGGCGGAAGGTGAGGGCAGTGACGATTTCGAGCGCCAGCCCGGCACAGACAAGGCAGAGGCCGATGCCGGTGACCCCGATGCGGATCCCTCCGCCGGGCCAGGGCAGCGGCAGAAACCAATGCAGGAGGATGCCGGCCAGGGCAGCGAAAATGTAGATCAGCGGCGGCCACGGAATGGAGTTTGGGCGGTCTGCAGGGGTTGGCATGGAGCATATATCAGACCAGCGTTTTGGCCGAAGTCAAGGCTGGGCTTGATTTGGCCGCAAAATCCTACTATGCGCCCCTATTCACCGTCCATCTCAGAGGAGTAGACGAGCCCCATGGCGCGCGTCACTGTTGAAGACTGCATCGACAAGCTGCCCAACCGTTTCGAGTTGGTGCTTCTGGCCTCCCACCGTGCCCGCATGATATCGCAGGGTGCTTCGATCACTGTCGACCGCGACAACGACAAGAATCCGGTCGTGGCGCTGCGCGAGATCGCCGACGAATCAATCGTGCCGGAAGACCTGCGCGAGGAATATATCCACTCCATGCAGAAGCATGTGGAAGTGGACGAGCCGGAAGCTACCGAAGTGCCGCTGATCCAGCAATTGGGCGACATGGTGATGGTCAACGATCAGGCCGCCGATTTCGACCAGCCGGAAATGGAACAGATGACCGAAGAGGACTTGCTGCGAGGCCTCGAAGGTATGCCGCCGGCCGAAAGCCCGGGCAGCCAGAGGAACGGCTATTGATACGTTATCCGAGCTTTGGGCAAGACTGAGTAAGAGCCCGTCGTCCACCCTGCAGAAGCGAGACTGTTTCAAAAGAACCAGGCCGGACCACTAGTGTCCGGCCTTTTTTGTCGTAAGCTGCTGCCATGATGCGTCAATACGAGCTGGTCGAGCGAGTTACAAAATACGATCCTGATGCGGATGAGGATCTCCTCAATCGCGCTTACGTCTATGCCATGAAAGCCCATGGCAGCCAGACACGAGCCTCTGGAGAAGCCTACTTTAATCATCCGCTCGAAGTCGCAGCCATCCTCACTGAAATGAAGCTCGATTCGGCGACGATTGCTGCTGCACTGCTTCATGATACGGTCGAAGATACCGAAGCAACCCACCAGGAAATAGAGGAAAAATTTGGTCCGGAGATCGCGTCGCTCGTCGATGGGCTGACCAAGATCGCCAAGCTCGATCTGGTGACTAAAGAAGCTGCACAGGCGGAAAATTTGCGGAAACTGCTGCTCGCCATGTCAAAAGACGTGCGGGTGTTGCTGGTGAAGCTGGCCGACCGGCTGCACAACATGCGCACTTTGGCGCATGTGAATCCTGAGAAGCGGGTGCGGATCGCCCAGGAGACCATGGAAATCTATGCACCGCTGGCCGGCCGCATGGGCATGCAAGCGGTGCGCGACGAGCTCGAGGACATCGCCTTCAAGGTGCTCAATCCCGATGCCAACCGGATCATCGCCGAGCGGCTGGAAAAGCTGCACACCGAAAGCGGCGACGTGCTGCGCGAGATCGAAAAGGCGCTTGCCGTCAAGCTGGCCGAGAACGGCATCGAGGCGGAAGTCCATGGCCGCGAGAAGCGGCCCTTCTCCATCTGGCGGAAAATGGAGCGTAAGCATCTGTCGCTCGGCCAGCTCTCCGACATTTTCGGTTTCCGCGTCATCGTCGCAACTGTCGATCAGTGCTACCGCGCCATCGGCATCGCGCACCGCACCTGGCGGGCCGTGCCGGGGCGCTTCAAGGATTATATCTCGACGC
>JANLTS010000202.1:0-3728 GCA_031363045.1 Hyphomicrobiales bacterium | reverse complement strand
CCCGGCGCGGGCTCCGGCATGTCGTTGCGGGTCTTCCACAGCGAGTAGAGAACGCCGCCCGCCAGCACGCTGATGGTGATGGCAAGCGAAAGTGCTGTGTCGATCTTGATGCCCATCGGCACGAGGAAGATCTTGATGCCCACCAGCACCAGGATGACCGCTAGCGAATACTGCAGATACTTGAACCGGTGCATCGCCGCGGCCAGGGCAAAATACAGCGCGCGAAGTCCCAGGATGGCGAAGATGTTGGAGGTGTAGACGATGAACGGATCTTGCGTCACCGCGAAGATCGCCGGCACCGAGTCGACTGCGAAGATCAGATCGACAAATTCCACGATGATCAGTGACACGAACAGCGGCGTGATGAAGGTGGCGAGTTTGCCAGTTTTGGAGTCAATCTGCTTGACCGTGAACTTCTCGCCATGCAGCTCCTCCGTCACCCGGAAGTGTTTCTTGATGAACTTCAGCATCCAATTGTCTTCAAGTGACGGCTTGTCATGCGAGGTCTTGAACATCTTGATGCCGGTGAACACCAGGAAGGCGCCGAACACAAAGAGGATCCACGAGAACGACATGACCAGAGCCGCGCCGAGCCCGATGAGGATGGCACGGAACACGATGACACCAAGAATGCCCCAGAACAGCACCCGGTGCTGATAGATGCGGGGGATGCCGAGGAACGCGAAGACCGTGGCGATGATGAAAATATTGTCCATCGCCAGCGACTGCTCGATCAGATAGCCGGTAAAGAATTCGAGGCCCGATTGCGCGCCCCTCGCCCACCACACCCAGCCGCCGAAGGCAAAGGCGATGGCCATGTAGCCGGCATAGAGGATGAAACTCTCCTTGGCTTCGATCTCTTTATTGCCCTTGTGCAGGAAGCCGAGGTCAAGGACCAGAAGCCCCACGACCACGGAGACGAAGATCAGCCAGAAATACGATGGCGTGCCTAGAAAATCCGAATAAAGCGCTGCTTGAACCAATTCCATTGCCGGACCCTTGTTTGAATTGCCGTTCAGCGGTTCCGACATCGCGAGGATAAACCTCGCCAGAGGGGCCCGGCACCGCTTCTGGCGAAATGGGGCCAATTGCGGCAAGTTCAAGTCGCCTTGGCATGAAACTTTGGTAATCTCCAGCCGACCGGAGGGATTCGATGCGCACCACCAAAGCCATCCAGATCATTACCTGCCATGCCGAGGGCGAGGTGGGCGACGTCATCGTCGGCGGCGTTGCTCCGCCACCCGGCGATACGATCTGGGAGCAGTCGCGCTTCATCGCCAATGACGGCAAGCTGCGGGCTTTCGTGCTGAATGAACCCAGAGGTGGTGTCTTCCGCCATGTCAACCTGCTGGTGCCGCCGAAAAACCCAAAAGCGCAGATGGGCTTCATCATCATGGAGCCGGAAGACACGCCGCCGATGTCAGGCTCCAATTGCATCTGCGTGGCCACCGTGCTGCTCGACAGCGGTATTCTGCCCATGACCGAGCCCGAAACACGGATAGTGCTGGAGGCGCCCGCGGGATTGGTCGAAGTCGTGGCGCAATGCCGCGATGGCAAGGCGCAGTCGATCACCTTGAAAAACGTGCCCTCATTTGCCGATCGTCTCGGTGTGCCGCTCGAAGTCGAGGGTCTCGGCACCTTGACCGTCGACACGGCCTTCGGCGGCGATAGTTTCGTCATGGCCGACGCGAAGTCCCTGGGCTTTGCTGTGACGGCGGATGAGGCCCGCGATCTCGCCGTCATCGGCCGCCGCATCGTCAAGGCTGCCAACGCTCAACTTGGCTTTACGCATCCTGAGCTACCCGGCTGGCGGCATTTCTCGTTTGCCTTCCTGACCGGTGAACTCGAAACAATTGACGGCTGCCTGTCGAGCCGCAACGCCTGCGTCATCAAGCCAGGCAAAATTGACCGCTCGCCAACCGGCACTGGTTGCTCGGCGCTGATGGCCGTACTGCATGCCAAGGGCCTGTTGCGCGAGGGCCAGCGCTACATCGGCCGCTCGATCATCGAGAGCCGTTTTGTGGGCGAGATTGTTGGTCTGAAAACAGTCGGCAATCATGCCGCCATCATCCCCACCATCACCGGCCGCGCCTGGATCACCGGACAATCGACATTGATGCTTGATCCAGTTGACCCATGGCCCGATGGTTACAAGATCTCCGACACCTGGCCACTCGAAAGCTGACGCATGAAGATCACCGAAATCCCCATCACCTGCCTCGTCGATGCGCAAGACAAGCTCGGCGAGGGCTGTTTCTGGGATGTTGCAACCCAAACCCTCTGGTGGCTCGATGCCATCGTACCATCGGCCATCCACCGCCTCCACGTGGCCAGCGGTGCGTACCGCAAGTGGCAGTTCGACGAGATGGTCACCACGATGGCAATGCGCAAGGACGGCACGCTGATCGTCGGCTCGTTCAAGGGCATCAACATCTTCAACCTGGAAACTGGCTTCCTGACGCCGCTGCGGGCACTCGAGCCAGACAAGCCCGGAAACCGCGGCAATGACGGCGCCTGCGATGCAAAGGGCCGTTTCTGGTTCGGCACCATGATGAACAATGTCGGGTCTGGCGGAGAGGACATGCCGATCACCGCCGCCACCGGCACGCTGTTCCGCATCGATGCCGATCATCAGGTGACGGCGATGGAACACGGCATCGGCGTCTCCAACGGCCCCTGCTGGTCGCCCGACAACCGCATCTTCTATTTCACTGACTCCAGGGCACAGATCATCTGGGCCTATGATTTCGACCTCGACAGCGGGATGATTTCCAACCGCCGCGTGCTCAATGACACGAAAGATTTTGGCCATCCCGACGGCGCCACCATCGATGCCGAAGGCTTCCTGTGGAGCGCCCGCTGGGAAGGCTCCTGCGTGCTACGTATCGACCCCAAAGGCCACATCGACCGCGTCGTGCCGATGCCGGCCAGACGCGTCACCAATGTCTGCTTCGGCGGATCGAAGCTCGATACGCTCTATGTGACCACGTCGCGCCTGCATGTGGAGGACAGGAACCTGCCGCTGCAAGGCGGATTGTTCTGCTTCGACCCCGGCATGAGGGGTTTCGAAAAACACGCTTTCGCCGGATAGCGCTTAGCGCTAATTGTCATACAAATATTTCGCAATGGGAGTTGCCCGCCATGAATCTCGTCCAATTTCTCGATCAAAAGGCCAAGCGCCGTGTTGGCCTGGTGATTGGCGCCAGCATCATCGTGGTGAAGAAGGCCCAGACCACGCTCGATCTTGCCCACATGGCGCTGGCCGAAGGCAAGAAGCTTGCCGCCATGGCCTCGAGCCTCGCTGGCACCGTAACCGAGGATTATGCCGCAGCACTGAAGGAAAAGCGCGTGCTGAACCCCGTCGATCACCGCGATCCAGCGCATTGCATCATCACCGGAACCGGCCTCACGCATCTGGGCTCTGCCTCTGCCCGCGACGGCATGCACAAGAAGCTGTCGGGGACAACGGACGAACTCACCGACAGCCTCAAGATGTTCAAGATGGGCTTGGACGGCGGCAAGCCCAAGGCCAAGGGCGAGGCCGGTGTGCAGCCCGAATGGTTCTACAAGGGCGACGGCTCATGGCTGGTCGGCCCCGGTCAGCCCCTGCCCAAACCGTCCTTCGCGCTCGATGGCGGAGAGGAACCGGAACTGGCGGGCCTCTATTTCATCGGCCGGCAGGTCTACTTCGCTGCGATCACGTCTGCGAGGTTCGATGTGAAGACGAT
>JANLTS010000543.1:0-5466 GCA_031363045.1 Hyphomicrobiales bacterium | reverse complement strand
GCCTCGACAGCGGTGGAGAAGCAGCAATTCTAAAACTGTCCGACGGGAGGATTCCCAAATCACCTGAAATCTGATTCAGGGTGGGGATGACACTGATTTGCTGCCTGGTTGAGGGGTTGAAGTCCGCTTGCGCCGGTTTTCAGGATGACCGGAAAGGGCGCGGCGGCAATATCGCGATGGCGGATTTCGGCCTTTCGGCCTTCGCCATGTTTTTCATGCAAAGCGGGTCGTTCCTGCATTTCCAGCGCATCATTGAGGATGAGAACCGGCGCTCGAACTGCCAGACCTTGTTCGCCATCGGGCGCATTCCCACCGACGCCTCGATCCGCAGCCACTTGGACGGCGCCGATCCGGCCTTGCTCAGGCCCTGCTTCGAAGCGCTGGAACAGCTCATGGGCGAGCCCGCCGTGGCCCAGGCCTTCAGGCGCCTCGGCGGCCGAACCCTCATCGCGCTGGACGGCACGGAGTATTTCTGCTCCCAGAAGCTCGGCTGCCCGCACTGCCTCACCCGCAAACGCGCCAACGGCGAGATCGAGGCCTATCATCTCATGCTCGCCGCCAGCCTGGTGGCGCCGGGCCATTCCAAAGTCATTGCGCTGTTCCCCGAATTCGTCGCTCCCCAGGACGGGGCCGAGAAGCAGGACTGCGAGCGCAACGCCGCGAAACGCTGGCATGGCAAGCACGGCGCGCGGCTCAAAGGGCTCAAGCCGGTCTATCTCGGCGACGACCTCTTCGCCTGCCACCCCTTTGTCAAGCTATTGAAAGATAACGGCGACGACTTCATCTTCACCGCCAAGGAAGCCTCGCACAAGACCCTCTATGAGTTCCTCTCCGGCGCCGAACTCAGCCGCCACGCGATCAAGCAGCGCCGCGCCGCCAAGACCGAAACCCTGCGCTACCGCTGGCTCGAAGACGCGCCCCTGCGCGACGGCAAGGATGCCATCGCCGTCACCTGGATCGGCTTCGAGATCGTCGATGCCAAAGGCAAGGTCACCTACTCGACCGCCTTCGTCACCAGCCTCGCCGTCAGCAAAGACAGCGTCGCCGACATCGTGGCCGCAGCAAGGGCCCGCTGGAAAATCGAGAACGGCTCCTTCAACGTGATGAAGAACCACGGCTACGAGCTCGAACACAACTTCGGACACGGCAAGCAATATCTCGCCAAGACCTTCGCCGCCCTCAACCTGCTCGCCTTCGCCTGGCACACCCTGCTCGATCTCGTCGAGCCTCCCTGGAAAGCCGCCCGCGACAAGATCGCCATCCGAACCGGCTTCTTCGCCGAGATGAACACCCTCACCCGCTTCGCCGTCTTCCCAAACTGGCAGCTTCTGCTCGAAAGCCTAACAACCGGAAAAATCCCGCCGCAACTCCTCCATCCCCCGGAAACGTCGTAGGGAAGAACACAGTGGCGCACTTTTGGAATTGCTGCCTGAAGAAACGATGACTTGCCCCTGCCGCCACACGGGTGTTAAGGACAGCCGCCAATCTCCAGTCGAGTCTCTCTATCCGAAAGGTTGGCCCCATGGCGCCGCGCCATATTCCTGAATATCTCACCTTCGACGACGTGCTGATGAAGCCCGGTGCATCTTCCGTACTGCCGGCGCAAGTCAAGACGTCTTCACGCCTGACGCGTTCGATCAGGCTGTCGATCCCGATCATATCGGCGGCAATGGATACGGTCACCGAAGCCAAGCTGGCGATCGCCATGGCGCAAGCCGGGGGCTTGGGCATCATCCACAAGAACCTCGAACCGCTGGTTCAGGCCGAGCATGTGCGGCAGGTGAAGCGGTTCGAAAGCGGCATGGTGGTGAACCCCATCACCATCGCACCCACGGCAACGCTGGGCGACGTGATGCAGCTGAAAGAGCGCTTCAAGATATCGGGCATTCCGGTGGTCGATGCCGACGGCCGGCTGAACGGCATCATCACCAATCGCGATGTGCGCTTTGCCACCGACCTCAACATGAAGGTGGCGGAGCTGATGACCAACGAAAATCTTGTCACGGTGAAAGCTGGCGTCGACCGCGACGAAGCCCGCAAGCTTCTGCACAAGTATCGCATCGAGAAGCTGATCGTCGTCGATGATGATTACAAATGCGTCGGCCTCATCACCGTCAATGACATGGAAAAGGCTGCTGACCATCCATTCGCGGCGAAGGACGAGCATGAGCGCCTGCGGGTGGGTGCTGCCACTGGCACTGGTGATGCTGGTTTCGAGCGCGCCGAAATGCTGGTTGATGCCGGGGTCGACCTGATCGTCGTCGATACGGCGCATGGCCACTCCGCCAATGTCATCGCCCAGGTGACGCGCATCAAGAAACTGTCCAACAAGGTGCAGATCATCGCCGGCAACGTGGCGACACCGGAAGCCGTGAAAGCACTGATCGATGCTGGGGCGGACGCCGTCAAGATCGGTATTGGGCCCGGTTCGATCTGCACCACGCGCGTCGTCGCCGGCGTTGGCGTGCCGCAGCTTTCAGCCATCATGGAATGCGCCGAAGAAGGTGCGAAGCAGGATATTCCGGTGATCGCCGATGGCGGCATCAAGCTGTCTGGCGATCTCGCCAAGGCGCTGGCGGCAGGTGCCGAAGTGGCGATGATCGGCTCGCTGCTTGCTGGAACGGATGAGAGCCCGGGCGAGGTCTATCTTTATAACGGCCGCAGCTACAAGGCCTATCGCGGCATGGGTTCGGTGGGGGCGATGGCGCGGGGTTCGGCTGACCGCTATTTCCAGCAGGAGGTGAAGGATTCGCTCAAGCTGGTGCCGGAGGGAATCGAAGGCCAGGTGCCGCACAAGGGACCGGTCAGTGCTGTGCTGCATCAGTTGGTTGGTGGGCTTCGTGCCGCCATGGGCTATGTCGGGGCCGCCGATCTTCCGGAGCTGCGCTCGAAAGTACAGTTCATCCGTATAACGTCGGCAGGCATGCGCGAGAGCCATGTGCATGATGTGATGATCACGCGCGAGGCGCCAAACTATCAAGGGCAGGGGTAACGCTGATGGGATTGCGGCACGTCGTTGTCGTTGCGTTGGCTGGTGTTTTTGCCACGCCCGCAGTGGCAGCGGAACCTTATCCCTTCGCGGGTGTCTACAGTGTGCTCCGGGCGGATTTCGAAAAGCACTATGAGATGACGAAGTTCCTGTGCCTTGCCTCGATCAGCGTGCAGCGGGCAGATGGTACTTACACTGCTTATCATATCGACACTTCGAAACTGGGCGAACCAAGTGTTGAGTTTCATCCTTACGAGTCCGGCAGTTGCGAATACGCGGTGGAGAAAAAGACCGAGCATTGCAAGGTGCTGAAATCGAATTGGGGCACGTCCGAATACTTCATCGAGCATCGTGGCGAAGCCGATGGCGCCATGGTGCAAGCGGTTGTCAGCATGCGCAATCCTGGCACGGTGTCGATTTCCAACATGCGCCGCTGCCCTTTCGATGAAACGAAAATCAAGCCGTTCTTGTCGGAAGAGTGGTTGAATTATTCGGATGACGACATCGACTGGACGCTCTACCGCCACTTCCCGTTCAACCCGGAGCAGGCAAAGCAGGTCCGTAAGCTTCTCGGGCTGCCGGAGTAAGTGATGACGCTGACCCAATGGCTGCTGCTGCCGATTTTCATCCATGTGGTCCTGACCGCGTGGGTCGGCATTCGCACGGTCACGGCGCGTATTGCCTCGGTGAAGGCGGGCAAGACCCGCATCAAGGATATTTCCCTTAACACCAAGGCATGGCCCGACGAGGTTCTCAAGCTTGGCAATAACTTCGACAATCAATTCGATGTGCCGATGATGTGGTACGCCTGTTGCGGATTATTGGTGGCGACCGGGCTCGCCGATGCGGTGACCGTGGTTTTGTCTTGGGCTTTCGCCGCCTCGCGAATTGCCCATACGGTTGTTCACACCGGTGCGAACTATGTGCCACTGCGCATGCAGACGTTTCTGGCCGGGTTCGCCTTCATGGCGCTGATGTGGGCGTGGTTTGGCCTTCGCCTTTTTGTGATCGGATAATCCATGCGCCTGGCTGGCCGTGTTGCCGCGGCAATCGACATTCTGACCGAAATCTTCGAGCGCCATCGTCCGGCATCGGAAGCGCTGAAGGACTGGGGCAAGGCGCATCGTTTCGCCGGCTCCACTGATCGCCACGCCATCGGCACGCTGGTCTATGACAGCTTGCGGCGGCGCAATTCGCTTTCCGCGCGGATGGGCGACGGCAGGCCGCGGGCTCTGGTGCTGGCGGCCATGCGCGATTGCTGGGGCTTGAGCCCGCCGGAGATTGCCGCACTGGGGAGCGAACCGCATGGTCCGGGTGCGCTCACAGCTGAGGAAGACCAAGCGCTGGCGCGTGGCATGCGTAACGACCTGCCGGTAGCGGTCAGTGGCGACCTTCCGGAATGGCTGGTGCCGTCCTTCGAGACAGCGTTTGGCATCAACGTGGCAGAGGAGGGCGCGGCGATTGCCTCGCGCGCGCCGATCGATCTCAGGGTCAACACTTTGAAAGCCACGCGAGAGCAGGTCCTCGAGGCATTGGCACGATTTGGCGCCGTGGCAGGGCCTCTGGCGCCCGACTGCGTGCGGATCGCCGCACCGGGGCATGACACGCGCAATGCCAATGTCGAGGCCGAGATGGCGCATGGGCTCGGCTGGTATGAGGTGCAAGATGCGGCCTCGCAAGTGGCGGCACTGCTGTCAGGTGCAGCACCCCGCGAAACGGTGGCCGACATTTGTGCGGGTGCTGGCGGCAAGACTCTGGCGCTTGCCGCGATGATGAAGAACGAAGGCAAGCTGGTGGCGCATGACGTTGATCGCTTCCGGCTGCGGCCGATCTTCGAGCGGCTGACGCGGGCCGGTGTCACCAACTGCGAGGTGATTTCGGCCCAAGACGCAGGCAAGCTCGAGGCTGCCGGTCCCTTCGATTGCGTGCTGATCGATGCGCCGTGTTCAGGCTCGGGCGCGTGGCGGAGGAAGCCCGACGCCAAGTGGCGGCTGACGCAAAAGCAGCTCGACCAGCGTCTCAAGGATCAAGCCCAAGTGCTTGAAAAGGGACTCAATCTGGTGAAGCCGGGCGGGCGGCTCATATACATCACCTGCTCGGTGCTGCCGGAAGAAAACACCGGGCAGATCGCGGCATTCCTGGTGCGCCACGCGGATATGAAAATCATTCCGTATGCGGAGCAATGGCGCAAGGCGATTGGTGGCGATGCACCAATTTCGGCCGATGGTTCGGATCAGACCCTGTTGCTGACACCGGCGCAACACAGCACGGATGGGTTCTTCGTCGCGGTGATGAAGCGGGGGTAGCGGCCCTCTACCCGCCAGTCGGCCACCAACTACCAATCAGCGAACGGGAGAAGGCACATCAACTCTTGCACCTTCGCCCGTGGCAAAGCCATGGGAGAAGGTGGCCGACAGGCCGGATGAGGGCCCCTTAACTTCCCTTCCGCGCCAGAAACCGTGCCATGGCTTTGAGCG
>JANLTS010000428.1:0-4799 GCA_031363045.1 Hyphomicrobiales bacterium | reverse complement strand
CGTATTTGACTGCACCGCACAGGCAGGAACCGGTTTTCAAGTTTTGAACGCCTTGGAAAGTGCCGCGATGTGTTCAGGCCCAATGCCGCAGCAGCCGCCGAAGATTGAAACGCCCTGGGCTTTCCATGACCGCGACTTCGTCACCAAGTCGGCAGGTGAGATGATATCGACGAATTGCCAGTCCGGCATTTGGAAGTAACCGCTCTCAGGATATGTGCCCAGCGGACCGTCCCAATACTTGCGCACGATGACCAACGCCTCATCGGTGTCATTGGGCGACGTATGCATGATACTGATGACCGTTGGGCCGGTTGCTGCCAGCCGCCGCACAACATCCTCGAACGGCTGGTCATCACGGCCCCAACCCTGGAGTTTGCCATGCTTCCCGCGTTCTGCCGAAAGTCCCGCCCAAACGGGCAGGCCGGTGGCCAGGGCCGCTTCGGTTGCCCACACCCCATATTCGCCGTCACGCAGCATTTCGAGCATGATGAAATCGGCGCCGGCATCGGCAATGCCATCGCACTTCAGTTGCAACAGCCGCCGCGCTTCAGCTTCCGGCCACTCGCGCGTCAGGTTGTTGCGGTCGGACCCGGACATCATGGGCCGCATGGTTGAAACCGATCCGGCGACGGCAACGGGTTTTCCAGCTGCAGCTTGCTTGGCGATTGTGACAGCGGCACGATCGATCGCCAGCAAGTCTTCATCGCGGCCCAACGCATTGAATAACAATGCACTCGTGGCATAGGTGTTGGCGGTGATCGCATCTGCACCTGCCACAATGTAATCATCATGCACGGCGCGCACAATATCGGGATGGGTGAGATTGACTTCGGCGCACCACGTGTCGCCGTTCATTGGGGCACCCCGGCGTTGGATATCCGTTCCGGTGCCGCCATCGAGAACGATGGCCTCGCCCCTCACAAGCTTATCCGCAATATGATCGTACATACCTTCAAGCCTCTTACCGCGCGGCGAGAAACGCCCGCATGTGGAACTGCGCCTGTGCTGGCGCATAGGCATAACCTTGTCCCACGGGACAGGCATGGCGCGCAAGGCAGCCGCGCGATATGCAATCGCTGCCTTGCGGCACCCGCACATGATCGGCACAGGCCTCGACATTGTAGCGACTGCCATCAAACGCCGAGACCGGGCAGGCCGAGAGACAGGGCTTATCGGCGCATGACTGGCAAGGATGAGTGCCGGGATTTGGCGCCGGCAGATCGAAGGCCACTGGAAACAACAGGGCAGCACGATAGGCATGCCACAACCCATAAGTGGGGTGAATGTTGAGACCCAATGGCGAAACGTGTCCAGCTCCACCGCGCCTCGCCCAGGTGAGGAACGGGTAGGGCGGGTCCATGTCGAAGGGGTAGACGGGTTTCGCATCGAGATCGCGGGCGAGGCGGGTAACGGCATCGCGCGTCCAGTCGTCCATCGCATCGTGCGCTGGGTCACGTTCGCGCGCAAAACGCCGGAACATGTCCGGCCCGGCATTGCCGATCAGGATGACGAAGGCTGCATCATTCGGCACCCGGTCATCGGCGCGCGGTTCAAACCAGCCCAGCGGCGCGAAAGCTGCTCGCCTTATGGTGTTCAGAACCGGATGCTCCACGGGCGGCCTCAGCCCCAGCGTGGATCGCCCGGTTCCATCATCGAACGCGGCAGCTTGATGTCATGGTTCTGGCGGATCACCTGGTCGATCTCCCAGGGCAGGTAGTCGGGATAATAGGTCGTGAGGATTTCCATCTTGCGGGCCGTGGCGCGCTCGATCAAGTCGGGCTTGCCGGCTTCCGCCCATTCCTTCGGGCTCATGCGGTTGGCAACCAGCGGATAGACATACTCTTTCTGCATCAAGCTCAGGGTTTGCGGATTTCCGAGATAATGGCCGGGACCATTGATGCAAACGTCGGCGATGACATCGAACGACAACGTGTCGTCATTGACCTCGATGCCGCGCACATTGCGGTTGATTGAGCCCAGCATGTCATTGTCGATCAACAGGCTTTCGAGGCAGAAGCCGAGGAGCGAGGCATGCATGCCGGCTGACTCATACATCAGGTTGATGCCAGTCATCGCCGAGATGCCGGCGGTGACGCCCTTTTCGTAGCCGGCCTGCATATCCGGCATTTTCGAATCGCACATGCCTGCCGCCGAGCCGACGGTGAGATTGTAGAAATGCCCCATCTGGGCGCAGGCAGACGTGATGAGCGCCTGCTCGCCGGAACCGCCCGACATGGCGCCGGTGCGCAGATCCGACACGAAGGGCCACGGCCCCCAGATGGCAATGGCGCCGGGAACGACGCAATTGATGTAGACGAGTGCTGCGAGGCATTCGGCCACCGCCTGAACGACGGTGCCCGCCAGTGCAGCGGGCGATGTGGCGCCGGCTTGCGCGGCTGATAGCAACAACACCGGCATGCCGCCACGCGCTGCCACTTCAAGGCAGCGGCAGGCATCTTCGGCGAATTTCATCGGCGGCACGACAAAGCAATTCGACTGCGACACGAAAGGCCGCTCGCGCCACTTTGCTTCACCGCCTGCGATGTAGTGCAGCATCTGCAGACATTCATCGACATGCGCCGGATCGACCATGCTGGTACCGACATGCTTCGATGTGCCGGCAAGGCAGGCATACATCGTGTTGATGTCGAGATCATGCCCGGTGATCATGTCCCGCGCTGTCAATGCCCGCTGGAAGAAATGAATGTTGTCGCAGTTATCGACGATGCGCGCTGCATCATAGAGATCGGCAAGATAGGATTCGCGATAGGTGCGCGTCGCCGGTTCGACGATATGAACGGCGGCACCTGCTGTGCCGAAATAGACGCGATTGCCGGATGGCATCATGTCGTGTTTCGAATCGCGGCCATGCAGCACGAAGTTCCGCGCACAACTGCCCAGAATATCGTCGACCAGGCTGCGCGGCACGCACAGGCGGCCTTGCGCGTTGAGGAAGCAGCCACGCGCCGTCATCGCTTCGACGCAAGTTGGAATGGCCTGGGCGAGGCCCACGGTTTCCAGCAGTTTCAACGCTGTTTCATGAATGCGCTGCATGTCGATCTCGGTCAGCGGCTTGTACTGGCCACCCACCATGCCGGGCCTGACGGCGGCTTCATCCATGGGGATGGGGCGCGAACGCAACGCCTTGCGGGCTTCACGGCCACCACGGCGGCGCGACAGGTCTTCAACGGCACTCATGTTGGCAACTCCTGATATGCCGCCATTATCGGCCATTTCGGGGAGCGGATTCAACGGCCTATCTTTGTGGTGGGCTGTTTAGATTTTTTCACCACATAGGCCCATGGTTTTCATCATTCTGCACTTAACCCATGGTTTTCAATGATGGTACAAGGGATCATCAGATCAAGGGTGAGGAATCTTGGCCAGACGTGACTTGCCGCCGCTCCGCGCGCTCACTGCCTTTGAGGCGGCGGCCCGCATGGGGAGTTTCCGCCTTGCCGCTGGTGAACTCGGCATCACCCGCTCGGCGGTGAGCCATCAGGTGAAATCGCTCGAACAACGGCTAGGTGTGCAGCTGTTCCGCCGCGATGCGAGACGCGCCGAACTGACCCAGGCCGGACACATGTATTTCCCGCCAGTACGCGAAGCCTTCGACCTGATCGAAGCCCAGACGCGGGCGCTGAAGCCGTCTGCCACCGACAATGAATTGACCGTTCAGGTCTATGTCACCGTGGCGCTCAAATGGCTGACCCCGCGCCTGCATGATTTCGAACGCCGTTTTCCCGATATGAAGGTACGGCTCTCGACATCGTATTTCGACTGGGATTTTGATGAGAAGAATGTCGACGTCGGTGTAATCCTCGCCCGCAACCGCTCGCCCGAGCATTATTACCGTACGCTGTTCAACTCACTGCTCACTCCCATATGCTCGCCCGAGTTGCTCAAAGGTCCCAATGCGCTGAAGACGCCGGAGGATCTGAAGAAGCACAAGCTGCTCTACGTCTATACCGCCGAGGAAGATTGGCACCTCTGGCTGGAGGCGGCGGGTATCCAGGGCATCAAGCTTTCGGACCGCCTGGCGCTCGACAGTTACATCCTGGCGCAGGAAGCGGCAATCGAGGGCCGCGGCGTTGCCATGACGATTGGCCCTTTCGCCACCGAGGAAATCAAGATGGGCCGGCTGGTTCAGCCTTTCCCGCTCAAGGTTCCACATCGCCACAACTGGCTTTTTGCCTGCAATGCCGAACATCGAATGAAACCCAAGATCAAACGCTTCGAGGATTGGCTGGTGAAGCAGATCGCCAACGATCCGTCACTCGATGCCTATCGTGAAAAAGGAAAGTCAGCTTGACCGACACCGGGATTGTAACGTCGAGCCCTGAAACCAGCAGGCGCGCGCGCCGCGAGGGCGGTGGACGCCGCATGGCCAACGCCGATGGCCGCAACCCCGTGGCGCAATTGCCACGCCGCAAGCTCACCCGCGCCTTTCCGCCAATGCAAATCGTTTCGGCCGACGAGATCGAGTCGATTCATCTGGCCTCGCTCCGCGTGCTTTCGGAAATCGGCATGGACTTCACGCTGCCGGAGGCCCGCGACATGCTGAAGGCGGCGGGTGCGGATGTCGAAGGCGAACGCGTGCGTTTCGATCCGGCGATGATCGAGGAGTTGATGCGCTCAGCGCCTTCGGAATTCACTTTCCATGCCAGGAACCCTGAGAACAGCCAGCGCATCGGCGGTAACAGCATGGTGTTCGGCACCGTTGCCAGCCCACCCAACAGCTCCGACATGGATGGCGGCCGCCGCACCGGCAACCAGGTTGACTTTCGTAACTTTCTGAA
>JANLTS010000526.1:0-2058 GCA_031363045.1 Hyphomicrobiales bacterium | reverse complement strand
CGCATGTAGAGGTAGCCGTCGGACACGAACAGGTCGTTGCCTTCGCACAGTTCCACGCCCATCTCATCGGCGAGGAAGGCGTGTTCGAAGAACGCCGAGTTGTGGATGCCGGGCGTCAGGATGACGACCGTCGGCTCGCCCTTGCAGCCGGCGGGTGCAACACTTTCGAGCGTCTGCCGCAGCATGGCGGGATAGTTCTCGACGGGCGCAATGCGCTGCTGGGCGAAGAGCTCGGGGAAGAGATACATCATCGCCTCCCGGTCCTCGAGCATGTAGGAGACGCCGGATGGCGTGCGGCAATTGTCTTCCAGCACGTAGAATTCGTTCTCGGCGACGCGCACGATGTCGATGCCGATGACGTGGGCATAAACGCCACGAGACGGCATGACGCCCACCATCTCCGGCACGAAGGCCTCGTTCTGGATGATGATATCTTGCGGGATACGGCCAGCCCTCAGGATATCCTGGCGGTGATAGAGATCGTGGATGAAGGCATTCAGTGCCCTCACTCTCTGCTCGATGCCCGCCGAAAGCTTGCGCCATTCGGCGGCGGCAAAAATGCGCGGGATGATGTCGAAGGGAATGAGGCGCTCGGACGCCTGGTTGTCGCCATAAACAGCGAAGGTGATGCCCTGGCGGCGGAAAATCGCCTCCGCTTCCTTGAGTGCGCGCTCAACGTCGCGCGGGCTCAGCGTCTTGAGCCACTGCTCGATTGCGGCATAGGGCACGCGGGTTCCGCCGCCCTTGCCCTCCATCTCATTAAAAATCGTCGGCATCTGCACCTTAATACTGCAATGCAATATGATGTCAGATTCCGTTGGCCTGCAAGTGAAACTTCATTTCCCTTCCCAATTGGCCGGTTGACTTTGTCCGAAATACAAAATCTAGTGCGGACGGGGCTTTGGTTGAGTCAGGCAAGCGATGAAAATCGCGGCACAGGAGCAACATGACAAAGTACCGCGAGGTGTTTTCCAGTAACGTTCGAGCCACCAGACCGGTTTTTTGTGCGCTTGCGGCATTGGCTACGACGGCGCTGACAACTCCGGGGCTTGCGGCGGAGTTCACCCCCATCGTCGAACTGTCCAGCCTCAATGGCAGCACCGGCTTCAAACTTGTGCGCCCGGCGCCCAATAGCTATAGCGGTTTTTCGGTTGCCGGCGCTGGCGATGTGAATGGCGACGGCTTCGCCGATGTGATCGTCGGAAGCCCGAATGCCAGCCCCAATGGCGGTCTTTCCGGTGCCAGCCATGTGGTGTTTGGCAAAGCCGCGGGCTTTGCACCCAGCATCAATCTTTCCAGCCTCGACGGCAGTACCGGGTTCCAACTTATGGGCGCGGCGACCGGTGACCGCAGCGGCGTTTCGGTTGCGGGGGCCGGGGATGTCAATGGCGACGGCTTCGCCGATGTGATCGTCGGGGCACGTGACGCGGACCCCGTTGGCTCCTCCTCCGGTTCGAGCTATGTGGTTTTCGGCAAAGCCCTGGGCTTTGCCGCTGCCACTGATCTTGCCAGCCTCAACGGCGGCACGGGCTTCCGCTTCGACGGCGTGAATGTCGATAATTTTAGCGGGGCATCGGTGGCCGATGCCAACGATGTCAATGGCGACGGCTTCGCCGACGTGATTATTGGCGCCTCAGGCACCGACCCCAATCGCCGCACCGATTCCGGCGCCAGTTATGTTGTGTTTGGCAAGGCCTCCGGCTTTACCAATGCTGCCAGTCTTGGCAGCCTCAATGGCAGCACAGGTTTCCAACTCTTCGGCGCGGCGGCGGGTGACCGCAGCGGCGCTTCGGTTGCCGGAGCCGGGGATGTCAACGGCGACGGATTCGCTGACGTGATTGTCGGGGCTCCGAGAGCGGATCGCAACGGCCAAAGCTCCGGTTCGAGCCACGTGGTGTTCGGCAAGGCCGCGGGCTTTGCCGCATTCAACGATCTTTCGGGCCTCAATGGCTTCAACGGCTTTCGCCTTAACGGGGTGGGAGACTTTGACTTTAGCGGCTATTCGGTCGCCGGTGCCGGCGATGTCAATGGCGACGGCTTCGCCGACGTGATTATTGG
>JANLTS010000524.1:0-9962 GCA_031363045.1 Hyphomicrobiales bacterium | reverse complement strand
TTCGGCATCTTTGTCGTGCTAGTGGTTGAGATGGCGCAGATCACGCCGCCAGTTGGGTTCAATCTCTTCGTCCTGCAACAGATGACCGGGCACGACATGTTCAAGATCGCTCGCTGGTCGTTTCCACAATTCGTCATCATGGTCGGCATGGTGTTTGTTTTGATCGCTTTCCCGGCGCTGGCAACTTGGCTTCCTGAACAAATGATCCCCGTCAGAGTCTAGCTGAATGGGCCTTCCGCGTGCCCGGATGAGGCAGCGCGGAAACCCAATATTAATCCACTTTTCCCAGTTCGAAACCCTTTTGAAACTCCTGTTGTGGCACCATGAATACATGGCAGGCAGACCCGGAGCGGGGAAAGCGCCAGGGGCGGTTCGGGATCAGGTATTGCGTACCCGGACACCAGATTGAGCGAGGGGCCTCTTCCGGGAGCGCCCCTCGTTGTTTTCCGGGGTTGCCGCAAACTGGACCTTGCACAATCCTGGCGCAGGCATGACATTCTGGCGTTGAATGTGCTCATCACGCCCTTTTGATTCCTGGCTCCGGCCCGACGCGCGCGGCCTCTATTGCCTGCCGGGCGATTTTCATATCGATCCGCATGCGCCCGTTGCCCGCGCCATCATCACCCATGGCCATTCCGATCATGCGCGGCCAGACCATCAGGCGGTGCTGGCCACTGCCGATACGATCGCGATCATGAAACTCAGGCTGGGTTCCGCGGCGGGTGCGCAACTTCAAGTGCTCGACTATGGTGAAACGCTGAAAATGCGCGATGTCACTGTGCGGCTCGTGCCGGCCGGGCACATCCTCGGCTCCGCCCAGGTGGTCATCGAATATGAAGGCCAACGCGCGGTGATTTCAGGCGATTACAAGCGGCATGCCGATCCGACTTGCGCTGCGTTCGAGTTGGTGACTTGCGATCTCTTCATCACCGAAGCGACCTTTGGTCTGCCGGTTTACCGGCATGAGCCAGCACTCGGCGAGGCCCGGAAGCTCATTGCTTCGCTCCAGGATTTTCCGGAGCGTACGCACCAGATCGGCGTCTATGGCCTTGGCAAGTGCCAGCGCCTCATTGCGACGTTGCGGCAAGCAGGTTACGACCGGCCGATCTACCTGCACGGCGCGCTCCGGGCGATGACCGACTATTACATCTCGCGCGGTGTCGCGCTCGGGGATGTTCCTTCGGTGGCGGATTCGAAGGACAAACTGTCAGGCGAGATCGTGTTGTCACCGCCCTCGGCGTTGGGCGATCGCTGGTCACGGCGGTTTGCAGATCCCCTGGCGGGTTTTGCGTCGGGGTGGATGCGCATTCGCGGGCGCGTGCGACAACGCGGTGTAGAGTTGCCTCTCATCATCTCGGATCATTGCGACTGGCCGGAGCTGTTGCAGACTGTCGCTGAGACCGGAGCTGGTGAAATCTGGGTCACACATGGGCGTGAGGAAGCACTAGTACATGAGTTGACCAAGCGTGGTCTCACGGCACGGGCGCTGGCTCTCGTGGGCCGCGAGGACGAAGCCGAATGAAAGCCTTCGCCAGCCTTCTCGACCGCCTCACTTTTACGCCGTCGCGCAATGGTAAGTTGACGTTGCTGCGGAATTATTTCCACGTTGCACCTGATCCTGACCGTGGCTATGCGCTTGCCGCGTTGACGGATGGATTGCCGCTGCGCTTTCCACTGCGCAAGTTGCTTTCCGAGATCGGGGCAGCGCGCTTTGACCCTGAGCTCTTCCGCCTGTCGCGGCACGATGTCGGGGATACAGCGGAAACCGTGGCGTTGATCTGGCCATCGATGCCCGCCGGGGGTGACGATTTGTATCTGTCGGAAATCGTGACTGCAATCTTGAGCGTGGAACGCGGGAGTCAGGCAAGCTTGCTGACACAGTGGCTCGACCGGCTTGATCCCATAGGGCGCTGGGCCTTGCTCAAGTTTCTGGGTGGTGCACCGCGCGTCGGTGTTTCAGCACGGCTGGCAAAACAGGCCCTGGCTGATGCCTTCGGGCGTGGCATCGACGAGATCGAAGAAGTGTGGCACGGGTTGGAGCCGCCCTACTTACCGTTGTTCACCTGGCTGGAAGGCAAGGCAGAAGGACCGCCACCCGCTGCTACGCCAGTGTTCCGCCCAATGATGCTGTCTCATGCGCTGGATGAGGCTGAGTGGGAGGCATTGTCACGTGATGAGTTTGCAATCGAATGGAAATGGGATGGCATCCGCGTTCAAGTGGCGGGCAAGGGAGGTATCACGCGATTGTTCTCGCGCAGCGGCGACGACATCTCACTCGGGTTTCCCGAGCTTGCCGAGCAGTTCAACTTCGAAGCTGTCCTTGATGGCGAACTCCTCGTGGTAAGGGACGGTGCCGTTGCACCGTTTGGCGATCTGCAACAGCGGCTCAATCGCCGAACCGTCACCCGCAGCATGATGTCCAAGAATCCGGTGCATGTTCGCTTCTATGATGCGCTCGCGATTGACGGCGCAGATTTGCGCGCCTTGCCGTTCATGCAACGCCGCGCGCGCCTTGAGGCGTGGCATCGCGAACATGCACCGGCGCGCAGCGACCTGTCGGAGCTATTGGAATTTGTCAGCAAGGATGAGTTGCGGAGGCGCTGGGAGGCAACGCGCGAGGATGGCATCGAGGGGTTGATGCTGAAACGCAAGGACAGTGCCTATCTGGCGGGCCGTCCGAAGGGCCACTGGTTCAAATGGAAGCGTGCCGCACTCACGGCCGATTGCGTGTTGCTCTATGCGCAAAAGGGTTCCGGCAAACGGTCGTCCTTCTATTCCGACTACACATTCGGGGCGTGGAGCGAGAAGGATGGAACGCCCTATCTGATGCCGGTCGGCAAGGCGTATTCCGGCTTCACCGACGCCGAGTTGGAGCAGATCGATCGCTTCGTAAGGCAGAACACTATCGAGCGCTTTGGTCCGGTGCGCTCGGTGACGCCAAAGCTGGTGCTTGAGGTGGCCTTTGATGCAGTGCAGGCGTCATCGCGCCACAAATCGGGTATTGCCATGCGCTTCCCCCGCATTGCCCGTATCCGCTGGGACAAGCCAGCAGCTGAAGCCGACACGCTCGATGGTCTCAAGCGCCTGATCGTGTCACGCCCGTGAGAGCCTCAATTGCGATGCGGCAGGCCACTGAATAAGCCGGGTTGAAAACATTGGCGATGTCGTAGCGCACGGCCTGGCCCATGATGTGACTGGCGGCAACCTCATTCAGGCCGTAATCGGCGATCAACCAGTCAAGCATCTCCGTCGTTGCATGCTGCAACGCCTGATCGAGTGGGCGGGCATTGCCGACGGTGAATATCTCGGTGGCATTTCGGCCGCGCGGCCAACCGATTTTCAAGGCCTTGATCAGTTTCACGGTGAAGGTTACGTCTGCTGCGGTCTCGATGCCGGTGCCGACAATCTCGCCATCGCATTGCTGGGCGTGAACGTCGCCTAAGAAAAATAGCGCGCCCCTTGCCGAGACCGGGAACATCACCTCAACACCGGCGCAGAAACCGCGATAATCCATGTTGCCGCCATAGCGTCCGCTGGTAGCGGTTGAAATTGCCTGGCCGAGATCGGGCGCGACGCCAAAGCAGCCGATCATCGGCTCCACAATGACAGACCAATCATTGAGACTCGCGGGCGGAGCGGCAAGCCTCGCCCGGCCTGTCTTGGCATCGATGATCCAACCTGTCTTCTGGCTCTTAGGGAAACGCGACACGGCGCCAGGATCGACAACGTTGGGACTGAGCACCTGAAAGGTCCAGCCGGTGGGTCTGGTCATGGCGATGTTGTCGATTCGCACCTGCAGCGTGTCGCCTGGTTCAGCGCCGTCGATGAAGAAAGGGCCGGTCATGGGATTGGGTCTAGCGCCGGGCTGCATCCCGTTGGCATCAAAGCCGTGGGCATCAAGGGTCGAGGCGATGACCGTGTCACCGTCACGGATTGTCAACACGGCATCGTGGCTGCCAAGGCTGTTGTGAAAGACGGAGGGCGAAAAGCGATGCGTGGTCATGCGCGGGTCCTATGACGATAAGAGCTTCCTGCTGACATTAAGTCAGTTTGCTGGCGATGCAAGCGGATGAACCATTCGTTGCTCCTCTTCAAGTTTATGGGACCGGCGTGCTACGAGAATGGCCTAGGGAGACACTGACAATGACCGGCCACCCACTTGATCCGCTGACGAGAGAAGAGATTGTGTGTGCGGTTTCAATCGTGCACGCTCATGGAGCCCTGAGCCCCAAGGCCTGGTTCGAAACCATTGCCTTGCATGAACCGTCCAAGGCGGCGCTGAAGTCTGGCACTGCGAAGCGCGAAGCATTTATCTGTTGCTATGACCCTGAGTCAGGCCAGACGTGGGATGGCGTGGTTGATTTGGCGGACGGCAAATTTCGTTCATGGCGTGAGGCGAAGGGCATGCATGCCCGCATCGTTGCCGATGAATTTGGTGCTGGTGGCGATGTGGCGAAGGCCGATCCTCGTTTCATCGCCGCCTGCGCGAAGCGTGGCATCACCGACATGTCGAGCGTGCTGGTCGAAGCCTGGGCCGCAGGTTACTTTGGAGTTCCTGAAGAAGAAGGCCTGCGCATCGCCTATGGGCATTGCTGGGTGCGCAATGAACCGGGCGATAACCCATATGCCCGTCCCATCGCCAATCTCCATCCGGTGATCGATCTCCGCAACATGCGGGTGCTGCGGGTCGATGACTTTGGTGTCGTGCCCTTGCCGCCCGAATGCGTGCCGATCAAGTCGAGCACGCATCGCGCGGATTTGAAGCCACTCGAGATAAGTCAGCCTGAAGGTCCAAGCTTTATAGTGGAGGGCAACCTGGTGCGCTGGCAGAAATGGCAGTTGCGTGTCGGTTTTCATGTCCGCGATGGACTGATCTTCCATGCGATCGGGTATGAAGATGGCGGCAAGCTCCGCTCCATCATGCACCGTGCGTCGATGGCAGAAATGGTCGTGCCATACGGCGATCCGGACGACGCCAACTACCGGCGCAACGCTTTCGATACCGGCGAGTATGGCGTCGGACAATTCCTCGATTCACTGACGCTCGGTTGCGATTGTCTCGGTCATATCCATTACTTCGACGCGTGGGGTCATGATTGGCATGGGCAACCGAAACTCATCCGCAATGCCATCTGCATGCATGAGGAGGATTTCGGCACGTTGTGGAAATTCACCAACTGGCTGACCGGCGAAGTGACCGTCAAGCGCTCGCGGCGGCTGGTCATTTCGTCAGTCTCGACCATCGGCAACTATGTCTATGGTTTCTTCTGGTACTTCTATCAGGACGGCACCATCGGCGTCGAAGTAAAGGCCACAGGTATCCCTTTTGCCTCGGCACTTCCGGTAGGAGAAGCCTCGCCTTATGGCGTGTTGATGGCGCCAGGCATCGAGGCGCATGTGCATCAGCATGTGTTCAGCTTCCGCTTCGACATGGCGGTCGATGGCCCGGCAAATTCGGTGACAGAGGTCAACTTCAGTGCCGTGCCGACGGGGCCAGACAATCCACATGGCAATGCCATCCGCATCACCGAGACAGTGCTTGAGTCGGAGAAGAAGGCGCAGCGTGATATCGATTTCCATGCCCAGCGCTATTGGCGGGTCATCAATCCCAATGTGCGAAACGCAGTGGGCGAAGCCACGGCCTACAAGCTGGTGCCGGGCGTCAACGCCTTTCCCTACCAAGACCCTGAGTCCCACGTCGGGCGCCGCGCAGGTTTCATGTATCACCACTTCTGGGCGACGCAATATGCTGAAGACGAACTTTATCCAGCTGGCATGTATCCCAACCAACACAAGGGCGGCGATGGGTTGCCCGCCTGGACTAAGGCAGACCGGCTACTCGAAAATCAGAATGTCGTTGTCTGGTACACGATGAACTATCACCATCTGCCGCGGCCCGAGGATTGGCCGGTGCAGCCATGCGTCTATGCCGCCTTCCACTGGATGCCGTCGGGCTTCTTCAATGCCAACCCGGCGCTCGATGTGCCTTCGCCCAAACCAAAGAATGATTGCTGCGATTGAAACCCAAGATCAGATGAATTTCTGGTCGATCTATCCGGTTTGACTTCTCGACCTCGCTGGCCAAATCTATGGGCGTTGACAGCATAGGAGATTTTGCCATTACCGGCCTGTTGCTACGTCTCTTGGCTTTTGTCTGGATGCTCTCAATGCCGGCTGCGGCACCTCTGACCGCTGAGATCGCGAAAGTTCAGAAGGGAGTTGCTCTGGTCATTGGCCAATCGAACTATGGACATCTCCCTAAGCTGCCCAATCCCGCCAATGACGCGCGCCAAATGGATGACATGTTGCGGGGTCTTGGCTTTCAGACGACAGTGGCGACTGACCTTGACAGCCGAAAACTGGCGCGTGCACTCTCCAACTTCACCGAGGATGCGGAAGGTGCCGATGTTGCCATCGTCTATTATTCCGGTCATGGCATAGAGGCGGGCGGAGAGAATTGGCTGTTGCCGATCAACGCGGATATAGCCGGGCTCGATCAAGCGGAACGCCAACTTGCCAGTCTGTCGGAACTGATTGCTGGCTTGAACGCCACGGTGCCGTTGACATTGGTTTTTCTCGATGCCTGCCGGTCGAACCCATTTCCGCCGGGTGCGATGTTGACGACTTCAAAAGGCGAAAGCCTTGCGGTGACTGCGGCAGGTCTTGGCAATCCGCGTGGTGTTGCTGCGTCGGGGGGGACATCCGTGGCGGCGGGGTTCGGCACACTCGTTGGATTTGCAGCCGAACCCGGCCGTGCCGCTCTTGATGGGGCGCCCGGCGGCAACAGCCCCTATGCCGCCGCTTTGATCCGCCACCTCTCGGCAATGGACGGTTCCGAGGTCGGCATCGTCATGCGCATGGTGACAGAAGAGGTTTATCTCAAGACGCATGGTCTGCAGCGACCGTGGGTGAACGAGACGCTGACACGGCTGGTCCATCTCGGTGCATCACGTGTTGCCGACGGCGATGCCGGGCGCATTCTCGGCGAGCGCAGACAGCTGCTGGTCACCATCACCGCACTGTCGGCCACCCAGCGCCAGCAAGTCGAGGCAGCAGCCCGAACGGCTGATGTGCCGATGGATGCTCTCTATGGGTTGCTCAGGTCACTGGGTGCCAGACTGCCGGACGACCCCTTTGAGCTTGATAATATTTTGACGGCGGAAGCAGCGCGCGTCAAGCAACTGCTGCAATCACAAAATGCGTTGCGGAGTCAGGACCCGGAGATTACCCGGTTGGCGGGACTGGCGCGGCAGGCGTTGGAAGACGGCGCCCTGGATGCCTATTTGTCGTTCTGGCAACAGGCTAAGGATCGCGTCTCGGTGGTGGCCGCAAGTCTCGACGAGACTGAGGAGAACTTGCGCGCCAGGCGCATCGAAGTTGGTGATGTGCTGGCCAACACGGCCGCCGCGCATGAACTCAAGGCCGACCATGTGAGTGCGGCCCAGAACTACGCTCTGGCCTTCGATCAGGTTGTCAAGTGGGACGATGAAAAGGCGTGGGAATACAAGCGGCGTGAAGCCGATGCGTGGCTGTCGCAGGGCGATGAGAGGGCCGATGACGCCGCTGTTGCCAAGTCGGTTGCAATCTTCGCGCAGGCACTGCTGCTTGCACCACGCCAAACTGCGCCGGCGCGCTGGGCCTGGACACAGAACAATCTCGGTAACGCATTGCTGGTGCGCAGCCGCAGCGACGCTGGAACCGGCGACCTAAAACTCGCCATCGCTGCCTATCAAGCGGCGATCGAAGAGCGGCCACGCAAGCGTGATCCGCGGCTATGGGCCAAGACCCAGAACAACCTTGCCGTCGCTTATGCTGAGATTGCGGAACGCACCGGCGACCCGCAGCTGCTGAACAATGCCATCGCGGCCTACCGTGCTGCGCTTTCCGAGACGCCGCGCGCTGAAGACCCCCTGGTGTGGGCGACGTTGATGAGCAACCTCGGCACGGCATTCGAACGGCAAGGCGGACCCGCTCTCGAGGAAGCGGTTGCGGCACACCGGTCTGCTCTTGATGAGCGCCCGCGCTCGCGTTTGCCGCTGTTGTGGGCTGCATCGCAGGAAAACATCGGCAACGCTCTCGCGTCCCTCGGAAAGGCGCGGGCCGATGCGGCGATGATCGCCGACGGCATCGCGGCCTATCGTCTGGCGCTCGAGGTGGTCACGCGCGAAGCGTTGCCATTGCGCTGGGCGGGCATCCACTACAACCTCGGCAATGCGCTGGGCGATCTGGGCGAGATGGAGGCAAGCGCCGCCTACCTTGCGGAGTCCGTGGTGTCCTATCAACTGGCCTTGGCGGAAGAGACCTTTGAGCGCACGCCTCAGACCTGGGCGAAGACTCAATACATGTTGGGACAAAGTCTGTGGCTGCTTGGCGAACGCAAAGCCGATGCCACGGTCATGCGTATGGCGGTGGAGGCCTATCTGCAGTCGCTACGTTACTATACGCGCGAGCGCAACGCCGCTGACTGGGCAGTTACCGAATACGAAATCGGCACCAGACTGCGGCGGCTGGGCTCACTCCTTCAGGATACGGGCGTCATGGGCGATGCGGTCGGACACTTGCGGCAGGCAATCAGCTTCTACACGCGCGAACGCAATGCGGCGGACTGGGCCGATACCGCATTCATTCTTGCGGGTGCTCTCGCCGATTATGCTTTTGTAGTCGGCGATCACGCGCATCTGCAAGAGGCCATTGCCACGTATCGCGCGGTGCTGGAGGTTCGAACACGAGAAGCTTCGCCATCGGACTGGGCAGGGTTACAAGTCAATTTAGGTTCCGCGCTCTACTATGCGGCGGTAATTGCGGGCGATGCCGATCTGGCGAGAGAGGGCAGGGCCGCTGTGGCCGCCGCTGCTGAAGTTTATGAGCAACAGGGCAAAGCCAGTGCCGTGCAGGCGGCCAAGGCATTGATCGCCACCATCGATGCGTTCATCGCCGGATTGGTGCCATGAACCGGTAAGACCGCAATATGCCAGATCCTGGTGGAGCGAAGGGGGATCGAACCCCTGACCTCGGCATTGCGAACGCCGCGCTCTCCCAGCTGAGCTACCGCCCCTTCCACAGGTGATCCGGCTTTTAGTCAAGCGGCAGCAGAGCGTCAAGCTTGCTTAGGGCCGGGTCTCGCCCTACATGGGGTCAAGTTGCAACCCCATGCTCTGGACCCTGTTATGCTGAACCCCTTTCTCTGGTTGATCCTCACCGTCATCGACCTGTATTTTTACATCATCCTGGCGACCGTGGTTCTGAGCTGGCTGGTGGCTTTCGGCGTGGTCAATTCCTCGAACAACTTCGTGCGGCAGATCGGAATGGCGCTGCGGCGGCTGACCGAGCCGTTGCTCGGACCCATCCGGCGCATGCTGCCCGATCTCGGCGGCATCGATGTGTCGCCCATCGTGCTGCTGCTGGGACTGCAAGTCTTGCGCTATTTCGTCGGCTATTACGGCATGCGGCTGCTGTGACCCCGCCGCTCCGCCCGGGAAAGGGCGGATTGCTGCTGATGGTGCGGGTCACACCCAAATCATCGCGTGACGAAGTGACAGGACTTTTCACCGCTGCCGATGGCGCGCTGTCGCTGGCCGTGAAGGTCACGGCGCCGCCAGACAAGGGCAAGGCCAACAAGGCGGTTATCGAGACCATTGCCAAGGCCGTTGGTCTGCCAAAATCCACCTTCAGTCTGGTTTCCGGCGAGACAGAGCGCCACAAGACGCTTCTGGTGACTGGCAATCCGGCGGCGCTTGAGGCATGGGTTGCGGCGCAATTGAGTAAGGGGAAGGAAGTTTGAACATGGCGAACGTCATCGACGGCAAGGCCTTTGCGGAAGGCTTGAGGGGACGCATCGGCACGGCGGTGTCGGGTTTGAAATCGGCGCATGGCCTGACACCTGGCCTCGCCGTCGTGCTGGTGGGTGAAGACCCGGCCTCCAAGGTCTATGTCGCCAACAAGGCGAAGCAGACGGTCGAGGT
>JANLTS010000517.1:0-7706 GCA_031363045.1 Hyphomicrobiales bacterium | reverse complement strand
GGAGGATTGACTACAACCAAAACCGCCCACACACGAGCCTCAACGGGCTCACACCAAACGAATTTGCAAACCGGTCCAATCCGGACCAAAACCTGTACAGGCCTAACTTATAAGCGAGGGCATGACGGGGAGCAGGTCACGCTCCCTTTGCCCTCCACCACAAACACATCACCGTCGCGTGTTCTTTTGAGAGTTGGCGGAATAGGTAGACGCTATGCAGAGATAAGGAAGCGGGCATTCTATCTGATACGAACTATCTTACTTATAGTAGTTGACTCGAATGATGGCAGGGATCTGACCGCGTCCATCTTGTGCTCGTCATTTGCGTGCGAATAGCGGTGCAGCATGACGTGGGTCTTGTGGCCCGTGATGCTCATGATGATGGAATCGGATACGCCTGCAGCCTGCAATTGACTGGTGAAATTGTGCCGGAGATCGTGAGGTCGGAGGTTTGTGATGCGTGCTGCCTTGCACAGACGCAGCCAGCCCTTGCGAACACTCTGCATGGCGTCGGTGTCGTCGAAGCGGGCAGGGAAGACCCACCGGCTGCTATGCGCTGACGGTTTCCAGAGGATGAGCTCATTGGCTAATACAGAACGGAGTGGAATTCGGCGGCCCTCGCCGGACTTCGACTGGCGGATGACGATGCGGTCATGTTCGAATTCGATGTCGACCCATTCCAGGGCCAGCGCCTCACCCAGGCGCATGCCGGTGTGAAATAGCGCGTGGAAGAGTGGGCGCACAAAGTCGCTCATGTTGCCAGCTGCTTCGAAGAGGCGAGCGGTTTCTTCATTCGAGAGGATTCGATCACGGACATTGTTTGGATTGAGCAGCTTGGTGCCCTTGACCGGGTTCAAGGCAACGATCCCCGCCCGGATGGCTTCCGAGAACAGTGACTTCAGACATGCCACTTCGCCGTTCACTGTGGAGATGGCGGCGTCTGTATCGAGACGCTTGTTGTAATAGGCGAGGCAATCCTGACCTGTGATCGCCTCAATCGGCTTGCTGCCGAAATAGGGAACTATGTGCTGGTCAAGCTACTGGCGATATTTCTTCAATGTTCGCAGGTGGCGCTTCGTTTCCAGGAAGCGTGGTGCAAATGACTTGATCGTCGTTGGTTCTGCCTTGCGCTTCTTCTGGTAGGTGCCTTCGAAGATCGCGGCCTTCCTGGCCATCAGCACCCCCTCTGCCTGCGACCGGTTCCGGCAGTTGGGCAACCGTTCCTTCACCTGCTTCTGTGGTGGCAACAAACCTGCTGCATAGTGACCGGCGAGCGGAGCGCGATACTTGATGTACCACGAACCTCCATCACCTTCCCGGTTGCGCCGGAAGCCGATGCCGCCATCCCAGACCCATGCACCGGGCGGAAGTTTGTTCAGGGTTTTACTGTCAAAGGAAGGTTCCGATGCCATGGCCATATCCTCAGAAGGGAACTTCATCGTCGAGGTCGCGCGCGTAAGCCTTGAGTGGTGTCGTTGCTGGCGTTTCCTTGATAGTTGGGGTTCGCGGCCAAACAGGAGCAGCGATACCCGCCTGCGTCAGGTCATCGGCCATCATTCTGCCGGCAGCCCAGTAGTCCTTCTCACGCGAGGACTGCCGCAGTACACTTTCGGTTTCTACACCAGAGATACCGGCTTTGTGCCCATTCGCGCCGTGCCCGATCCGTTGCGGCACCTCGCCTCGCCATACGACAAATCGGAATTGAAGGACGCCATCGAAGCGCGCTACGGGCTAAGTGCCCCAGTGCGGGATCGTGACGTGGACGCGGAAGGAACCCCTCCTGCGCCTGATGAACGCACTCCGCCGAAGAGCTCGGGTGCCGATGTGGACACGGGCATAGACCTGGGCACGGTCACTCCGATTTAAGGATCGTCATCAAACATGGGTGCCACCCGTGCGTATCCGTTCGCACAGATCACCAAAAGCTTGACCAAGAAGGCGCCAGATTCAGTGCAAGTTTGGCCGACGGAAGTCTTTCCTTCACGGGACGATCTGCCCAGTTGCCTGATCGCGTTGCGTCTTGCCAGCGACGATATCCCGCGCCGGACTCAGATCTTGCAACTGATGCCAGTTTGCGCAAACCTCGATCTTAACGGGCCGGTCATCCGGTGGATGTCGGATGAACAGTGTTTCCCAGGAAACTGCAGACAAACCCGCTATCTCTTAATCACAGACCATCGCTGCGATAGCGCAGCCTCAGACAAAGGAGAGTCAGATGGTCTTCCGTGTTCCGGTTGTAGGTACGCCCTTTGCCGATACGATCAGCTTCTTGGGCAATGACAGCTACGCCTTCCATATCGTCGTTGGTAGCGGTAACGACTCGGTGACGGGCGGCAATCTCAGCGATACTATTGACGGTGGCTCAGGAAATGACTCTCTTTCTGGCGCCAACGGAAATGATGTCCTGTTTGGCCAGGATGGTGATGATTCCATGCGCGGCGGCGAAGATAATGATGCCTTGTCCGGCGGCACTGGAAACGACAAGTTGTTCGGCAACAATGGCAACGATACACTTCAAGGCGACATCGGACAGGATCTGCTGAACGGCGGCGCCGGTCGGGATATCATGACCGGTGGAAGCGGATCGGATATCTTTCAGTTCAGTGGTTTCTCGGACAGTGCTGTTGGTGTGACCCGCGACGTCATCACAGACTTTGCACGAGGCTCGGACAAGATCGACTTCGACCTCATCGATGCCAACACCTCAATCAGCGGAAATCAGGACTTCTTCTTTGTTAGCAGCCAAGCCTTTGTGGCCGGAGTGACAGGCCAGATTCGTGCTGTTGCCGCTTTCCGGGCTGACGGCACGGGCGTGACGATTGTCAGTGGCGACACCAATGGCGACCGGGTGGCTGACTTTGAAATCCAAGTTTCTGGAACGCAGAATCTGTCGGTGACAGACTTCGACTTATAGTAAAGAATCGGTAGATGGCGTCAGATTTAACTTCGACCAAGAGTCGGTTTTGCAGACTGCAGAGCCGCAGCTAGCTTCTCCCACTGAAATACCGTCGGCACCGACGACTGGCCTGCTGCCGGTTCCGTGGACAGGCACTTAAGCTAACCCAGCCTTTCGCTCGAACTCAATAGGGCTGAGATATCCCAGCGTCGAATGCCGGAGCTTGGGATTGTAGAAGCGCTCAATATAGTCGAAGATGTCAGCCTTGGCTTCAGCTCTCGAACGATACACCTTGCGCGCCGTCCGTTCTGTCTTCAACGAGGAGAAAAAGCTCTCCATCGCCGCATTGTCCCAGACATTGCCGGAGCGGCTCATCGAACAGGAGACACCATTGTCTTCCAGCAGCCGCCGGAACGGCTCGCCGGTATACTGGCTTCCCTGATCCGAGTGATGCAGCAGGGCATTGGGTTTGCCACGCCGCCAGATGGCCATGAGAAGGGCATCGGTTACGAGTTGAGCCGTCATCGACGCACTCATCGACCAGCCGACTACACGCCGTGAGAACAGATCGATGACCGCTGCCGCATAGGCTTTGCGAAGCGCTTGGTGACCGGGCTCCTGCAACATGAAGTCCACAAGCCGATTGTATACCAAGTCGATCTTCGTGCCGTTGTGATTCAGCGTTGTCCCATCCCAGTTCAGTTCGCTGGGATCGGCAATCGTGACCAAAAATCCTGCCCGCTCTAGCAGGGCCTGCGCCAGTTTGAATTCAGGATAGAGGTATTGTGATTGCGGATCATCATCGACGATCACGACATGATGAAGCGGTCGGGTGAGTCCTTGCAATGCCCACTCTGCATTCACCATAGAAATAATGTGATCGGAAAATGCATTCGGATTTCTGGTGAAGAATGCACGGTCCACTTCATCGCAACAGGCCTGCATTGCAGACACTATAACGGCATTAAGGAAGGCACCGCCTGCATTGGTGTTGATTTCAATCAGTTTAGGCCCGTCTGGTGCGATGTGGAAATCATATCCCATTAGACTCCCTCGTGGACCAAAGTCTTGGTGCGCAATGGGTGGAGCAGTGGCGAGCGCCAGATCCTTGAAATTTTGCAGTTTCGATAATTTCTCGATTGTGGCAACAGCTTTTGCCATTGCATCCATGTCCGCGGCGCTGACAAAGGCGGGATTATCTGCAAACAGATGCGGATGTGTGGTTCGAAGCGACGGCCAGTTGTCATTGACGCCGCCTTGCTTCGCTAGGGCAGCATTCAGCTTGTTCTGATCAACGCTCATACAGAAGCAATGTGCGTTCAAGCGATCAGCCCAAGTGGGTGTGCATGAAACGGCAAGCATCAGTCTGACCGTGTTGGTAAGAGCAAAGTGACCAGAAAGCAAACCGCGAGCATGATGGCAGAGCCGCCGAGGCAGGCGTTGATGCCGCCCCATTGATAGAGAAGCCCTGACAAAAGGGTTCCACCAAAGCGTCCGGCAGCATTGGCTGCATAGTAGAAGCCGACGTCTTCGGCAGCCTTCTCTGATCCTGCATAGGCAAGGATGAGATAGGAGTGGACGGATGAGTTGACTGCGAAGGCCGCACCGAAAATGCAGAGGCCGACGACGAGGATGAGGTCGGGACTGACTGGCAGGTTGAAAGCAAGTGCTGCAATGATCAAAGCAGGCGTGGCCGCGAGAAGTGCTGACCACAACCGTGCGGCAGGTACTTCGGCTGACAAGCCATCGGTGCTGCGCTTTACAATTGCAGGTGCAGCGGCCTGAATGAGGCCATAGAATATTGTCCACAATGCCATGAAACCACCTACCATCGTGAAGGTCCAACCATTGGCATAGAGAAACACAGGCACACCGACGACAAACCAAACGTCACGCGCGCCGAACAATGCGATGCGGGCGGCTGCAAGCAGGTTCACGCCTTTGGATTTGCCGAAGAGTTCCTTGGCCGTGGAACTGGCCTTAGCCTTGCCCATGGTGCGGGGCAGGGAGAAAAATACGCCTGCCAGCACCAACAGCAAGAGTGCGGCCATGAGCCAGAGTGAGTAGCGGAAACCAAAGGTTTGCAGGAGAAGACCACCAAGGAAGAAGCCCATACCTTTCGTGGCATTCTTGGATCCCGTGAACCATGCCACCCAGCGGAACAGACGTCCGTCAGCATCTTCTGCGCGGGCCTCTTTCTCCGCCACCTTGATGGCTGATTTGGATGCCGTCTTGGTCAAGTCCTTGGCAATGCCGCAAATGCCCTGCGCAGCGACGACCCACGCCACAGACATGAAGACCGTCCATTCCGGCGAGAGCGCTGAGAGCACGAGAAATCCCATAATCTGCGACGTGAGGCCCACCATCAACATGCGGGTGATGCCAAAGCGCGTGGCGAGCCATCCCCCGACGAAGTTTGCGGCGATGCCTGCCGCTTCATAGAGCAGGAACAGGAACGACAGCGTGAAGGGCGAATAACCCAGCTTGAAGAAGTGAAACAGCACCAGCATGCGCAGCGCGCCATCGGTGAGCGTAAAACCCCAATAGGCTGCCGTGACAATGGCGTAGTTGCGCGTCCCAGCGGTCATCAAATGCCAACCTGTTTCATGTGGCAGGCGAGATCGACCATGCGGCAGGCATAGCCCATCTCATTGTCATACCAAGCGTAGACCTTGAGCATGGTGCCATCGGTGACCAGCGTTGAAAGTGCATCGATGATCGACGAGCGGGTATCGCGGGCATAGTCGGCCGAGACGAGCGGCAGCGGTTCGTAACCCAGAATGCCTGCCAGTGTCCCTTCCGCCGCTTGCTTGAACAGTGCGTTCACTTCGTCCGCCGTTGTCTCGCGATTGAGTTCAAACACGCAATCGGTCAGCGAGGCATTGAGCACGGGCGCACGCACCGCATGGCCGTTCAGCTTGCCCTTGAGTTCGGGGTAGATCAGCGCAATGGCCGTGGCGCTGCCAGTGGTCGTTGGTTGCAGCGACAGCATGGCCGAGCGGGCGCGGCGCAGGTCCTTGTGTGGCGCATCGACAACCACATTGGTGTTGGTCGGATCGTGAATGGTGGTGATCTGGCCATGGCGGATGCCAATGTTCTCATGCACCACTTTGACCACGGGTGCGAGGCAATTGGTGGTGCAGGACGCCGCCGTCACAATCGGGTGTTTCGCCGGGGCATAGAGTTGGTGATTGATGCCAACGACAATGTTGAGTACGTCAGCTTCTTTCACAGGAGCCGCCACGATCACGCGCTTTGCACCACGTTTCAAATGACCATCGAGTGTCGCATGGGTGATGAACTTGCCAGTGCATTCCAGCACGACAGCCACGCCGAGATCACCCCAAGGAATGTCAGCTGCGGTGGGATGAGCTGAAAAGCCAATCTGCTTGCCGTCAACCACGATGCTGTTTTCACCTTCGGCCTTGATGTCGGCCCGCCAGCGGCCTTGCACCGTATCGAATTGAAGAAGATGAGCGGTTGCAGCCGCACCGCCTTTAAGTTCATTCACATGCACAATGTCCAAGCGGTTGTTGCGGCGTGGGTCGTCTACCCCACGTTCCGCTGCGCCAAAGGCTGCACGAAAAGCCAAACGTCCAATACGGCCCATACCGTTGATGCCGATACGCATGTTCAAATTCTCCCGTGGTTGGTTGAATTCATTTTAGAGGTTTCGGCACAGCAGGAACTGAGGTCAGCGATCAAGGGTGCGCAAAGTTCTGGCTGCCCGTTGCAGCAGTCGCGCAACAGGAACAGCACCAAAGTGCGGATGGTTTTGAGTTCGACACGGTAGATCATGCTGCGGCTGTGCCGCTCCACTGTGACAAGCTCCGCACGCGTGAGAATGCTGAGATGGGTGGACATGGTGTTGTGCGGCACATCCAGTCGCCGGGCGATTTCGCCAACGGGCAATCCATCGGGTTCTTGTTTCACAAGCAAGCGAAACACTTCAAGTCGCGTCGGCTGGGCGAGGGCAGACAGGCAGTCGATGGCGTGAGTATTTTTCATATGTCGAGATTTATAGACATATTGTGTGACGATCAAGCGACAGCATCATTTGGCTTTGCGTCTTTAGCCGCGTGCTGCCCGATGTCTGCGGTGTGTCAATCACACCAAATCAGCGCAGAATTTTGAGAGAAGGGCCGCTCAGCTGTTCTGTATTTCACGCAGCTTGCAGACGTAGGTAACGTTTCCAAAGCTTTTTACAGGCGAATTCTACCAGCATTTTCACTTTCTGGCGTGCTCCAGCTGTACCCCAGCGACCGCACCTTTATCAACTGAGAAGCCGGGCATGGCGAACATCAGTGGGATATCCCGCAAATTCTTTTTCACCTGTAACCCAAGTGTAACCCAGAGCGGCGTTCTGCGCTCAGACTTGAAAAAGGAAAACCCGCTATCTCATTGAGACAGCGGGTATTTATTTGGTTGCGGGAGCCAGATTTGAACTGACGACCTTCAGGTTATGAGTGTGGAATTTACTCCTGTTAATTCTTGTAAGACATTGTTATTTCTTGTGTTTTCAATGACTTCTGGTTGTAGAATCCTGCAGTAGATGTTATGTTTTTGTATCATCCACGCTGCAATTCTGGTGCAAAATCATGCCAAGCTTCAAACTCACAGAAACCTTCCTGAAATCCGTCGAGCGGCCTGCTACTGGCACCGTTCGCTACTGGGATTCGGACATCAAGGGGTTTGTCGCACATATCCAGAAGACGACAACCACTCTCTATTATGACCGCGACAACCGGCGGCATCTCATCGGCAAGTTCCCGACGGTGAAGCTGGATAAGGCGCGGGAAGCGGCCAGGGA
>JANLTS010000492.1:0-11344 GCA_031363045.1 Hyphomicrobiales bacterium | reverse complement strand
CGTCGAGGAAACCCGCCAGATCGTCGGTGATGTGGTGGACGTGGTCGCGTGCCGTGCCGCCGGTTTGGCGGTTCAAGTGCTCGGCATCGTGGTTGTCGGGTGAGACCACCAGCACCGTCGTCATCCCCAGCGCATGCGGTGCTTCAAGATTGCGGGCGATATCCTCGAACATCGCCGAGGTCCGGGGCTCGATGCCGGTCTGCTTCACGAACTTGGTGTAAGGCTCCATCTCCGGCTTCGGAATGAAATCCGAATGCACGATGTCGAAGATGTCACCGAAGTGATGGGTGATGCCGATGCGGGCCAGCACTTTCTCGGCATGCGCCACGGTGCCGTTGGTGAAAATCAGCTTGCGGCCGGGCAGCGCGTGGAGCGCTGCATCGAGTTGCAGGTTCGGCGGCACCGCTGAATGATCGATGTCATGCACGGCATCGAGGAAATCATCGGGCGCCACGCCATGCTCGGTCATCAGTCCACGGAGCGTCGTGCCATATTTGTAGAACATCGCCTTTTGCCGCAGCTTGGCTTCGGCGTATTCGACGTTCAACAGCTTGGCGACGAAGTTGCCCATCTTGACATCGATCTGGTCGAACAGCCGGCACGACGCCGGATAGAGCGTATTGTCAAGATCGAAGACCCAGGTATCGACGTGCGCGAAGCCTCTCATACGCCGGTCCGCGAGATGCGTGTGCCGACGCCATGCGGCGTCAACAATTCCAGCAGCACCGAATGCGGCACGCGGCCATCGAGGATGATGACGCCCTCGACGCCGGAATCAACCACCGCGGCGGCACTTTCGACTTTCGGAATCATGCCGCCGGTGATGGTGCCGTTGGCGATGAGGCCTTCGAGGTCGCCGACCTTCAACTCGCTGATCAGGTTCTTGTCCTTGTCGAGAACCCCCGCCACATCGGTCAACAGCAGCAGGCGCTTGGCCCTGGTCGCGGTGGCAATGGCGCCGGCCGCCGTATCGGCGTTGACATTGAAGGTCTCGCCCTCCCAGCCGACGCCAACAGGCGCAATCACCGGAATGGCGTCGCTGCGCATGATGGTTTCGAGGATCTCGGTGTTGACGCGCACGGGCTCGCCAACAAAGCCGAAATCGATCTCGGTTACCTTGCCGGTTTCGGGATCGGTTTTCTTCTTGGTCAGTTTCTCGGCGATCAGCAGATTGCCGTCCTTGCCGGAAATCCCCACGGCGCGGCCGCCGGCCTGCTGGATCGAGGCGACAATCGCCTTGTTGATCGAGCCCGACAGCACCATCTCGACCACCGACATGGTCTCGGCATCGGTGACCCTCAGGCCCTCGCGGAACACCGGCTTCACCTCGAGCTTGTCGAGCATCTTGTTGATCTGCGGCCCGCCGCCGTGGACGACGATGGGGTTCAGACCGCACACCTTCAGCATCACCATGTCGCGGGCGAAACGATGGGCGAGTGCGGGATCGATCATGGCATGGCCGCCGTATTTCACCACGATGATCTGGTCGTCATAACGCTGCAGGAAGGGCAGCGCCTCGGAGAGGATGCGGGCGGTGGTGTTGATGTCGTCCATGGCGTCAATTCCCGGTCGGTTGTCGCGCCGCCTTATAGGGCATTGGGCAATAGAGCCAAGCGCGTTGTGGAAGCCCACCTCTCCCGCATGCGGGAGAGGGAGGGGCCCATGCGAAGCATGGGAGGGTGAGGGGATATCAGCCCCAGACTTCCCCTCATCTCCCCGTTGCTCACGCAACGGGTCCCTTCTTCTTCCCGCCTGCGGGAGAAGACGCTTATAGCAGCTGGGCGATCCCCGCCCGGAGTTCGGGAATTCCGGTGGCTTTCTCGCTCGAGGTGGCGTGGATCACCGGGAAGGCGGCGGCATGTTTCTTGATCGCCGCCTGCACCTTGGCCAGAACCTCGTCGAGTTCGGCTGGTTTGATCTTGTCGATCTTGGTCAGCACCAGCTGATAGGTGACGGCACTCTCGTCCAGCAGCTCGAACATCTCTTCATCGGCCTTGAGGATGCCGTGGCGCGAATCGATCAGCACATAGGCCCTGGTCAGGCCAGGCCGCCCGCGCAAATAGCCCCGCAACACCGCTTGCCATTTCTTGATTTCGGCTTTGGACGCCTTGGCATAGCCATAGCCCGGCATGTCGACGAGGGTGAGCTGCTCGTTGACATTGAAGAAATTCAATTCGCGGGTGCGGCCCGGCGTGTTGGAGGCGCGCGCCAGATCGCGCATGCCGGTCAGCGCGTTGATGAGCGACGACTTCCCGACATTGGAACGCCCGGCCACGGCAATCTCGACGCCATGCGATGGTGGCAATTGCGGCAGCGCCGCAACGCCGAGCAAAAAGTGCGACGGGCCACCGAACAACCGGCGGCCCGCATCGATTTGATCGGTGGTAAATTCGAGGCTCAACTGCTTGTCTTCTTCTTCAGGAACGGCAAGCTCTCGGCGATGTTGCCGAAGAAGTCGATCTCGACGCCATGGCGCTTCATGATCAGCGACTGCTGCAGGATCGACAATGTGTTGCTCCACGCCCAGTAGATGACGAGGCCCACCGGGAAGGTGCCAAGCATGAAGGTGAACATCACTGGCATCCAGTTGAACAGGCTGGCCTGAATGGGATCGGGCGGCGTCGGGTTCAGCCGCATCTGCAGCCACATGGTGACGCCCATGATGATCGGCCAGATGCCGATCATCAGCATGTCGGGCGGCGTCCAGGGGATGAGGCCGAAGAGCGAGAAAATGCTGGTCGGATCGGGTGCCGAGAGATCGTGAATCCAGCCGAAGAACGGCGCGTGGCGCAATTCGATCGACGTCAGGATGACCTTGTAGAGCGAGAAGAACACCGGGATCTGAACGACAACCGGCAGACAGCCCGACAGCGGCGAAACCTTCTCGCGCTTGTAGAGTTCCATCATCGCCTGCTGCTGCTTCACCTTGTCGTCGGGATAGTCTTCCTTCAGCTTGGCCATTTCTGGCTGCAGCTTTTTCATCTTGCTCATCGAAGCGTAGGATTTATTGGCCAGCGGATAGACCACTCCCTTGACCAGCAACGTGGCGATCAGAATGGCGATGCCGAAGTTACCGACCAGGCCGTTGAGGAAGTCGAGCAGATAGAACATCGGCTTGGTGAGGAAATAGAACCAGCCCCAGTCGACCATGTAGTCAAAACCCTGGATGCCATATTTCTTTTCGATGGCATCGATGGTCTTCACCACCTTGGCACCGGCAAACAGCTGGTCACGGTAAGACGCCGTGGCGCCCGGCTGAATGACCAGCGGGTCCTTGGCGATATAGTCGGTCTGGAAACTGTCCCGTCCGCCGGTCTTGGTGTCGAGAATGCTGGAGGTGATGGGCTTCGTCTGATCGGGAATGAGAACAGCGGCCCAATACTTGTCGGTGAAACCGATCCAGCCACCGGTGCTGTCGATCCTCGTCGTTTCCTTCTGCCCGGTCACATCCGAGTAGTGAACTTCGCGCAAGCCGTTGTCGAGCCAGCCGAGCATGCCTTCAAAGAACACCCAGTAGCCGGAAATCACCGGCGTATCCTGCCGCTGGATGCGGGCATAGGGAATGAGCGCCACAGGAGCGGCTGACTTGTTCTCCACCGTCTGGGTGATGGAGAAAACATACTCGTCGCTGATCTCGATCTTGCGGCTGAATTTCAGGCCTTCGCCATTGTCCCAAGTCAGCACCACGGGCCTGTCTTCCGTCAGCACGGCACCGGCAGGTGCCGTCCACACTGTCGTTGCATCCGGCAGCTTGGCGAGCGTTCCGACCGCTCCCACCAGACCCTGTTCGGCAAACAGCGCCCCCGGCGTGCCGTTGGGCGACAGGAAGGTGATGGTCGGGCTCGTGGGGTTGATGGTCTCGCGGTATTTCAGCAGATGCAGGTCATCGATGCGCGCACCCTGCAGATTGATCGATCCAGAAACCGAAGTTGTTTCAATCTTGACCCGGGCGGTCGCTGCCAGCGCCTCATCGCGGGTGACGGGCTTTGTCCCTGTGGTGGTGTCGGGAACGGTGCCACCGGTCGTCACCGGATTGGTGGTCCCGGTCTCCGTCTGGGTCAGCTTGTCTTGCAGGGGCTTTGCATAAAAATACTGCCAGCCGAAAATGATGGCCATCGACAGGACGATGGCAAGAATGAAATTCTTGTTGTCGTAGTTCATGGAGTTCCCTTGTCCGCACCGGGATGCGATGTGCGGTGCAGCCGTTTCAAGGCGGAATTGAGATCTTTCTCAAGATCGGCGAAGGGCCGGTCGCACGAAAGCCCACGGCCGATGAGCACGTAATCATGCCCAGGATGAGCGAGACTTCCAAGTTTCAGCCGGGCGATCTCGCGCAGGCGGCGCTTGACGCGGTTGCGGATGACGGCATTGCCGAGTTTCTTGGTGGCAGTGAAGCCGACACGCGGCGGCAGCACGTCCTTGCGGTCGCGCGCCTGCACCACCATGCCGGGCATGGCGGCATAGGCAGCCTTGGCGGCGGCAACGAAGTCCTGCCGTCGCTTCAGGCGTTCCATGTGCGTGAGAGTCCGGCGCTTAGGCCGAGAGGCGGCTGCGGCCCTTGGCGCGGCGGCGAGCCAAGACATTGCGGCCACCGACCGTTGCCATGCGGGCCCGGAAACCGTGGCGGCGCTTGCGGACAATCTTGGAAGGCTGATAGGTACGCTTCACGTTTCTCGCTCCGTTCTGTGGCTCAGGGCCAATGTTTTCAACAACATACCCGAAATCCGGGACATGCCCTGAGAGAATATCTCTGTCGCTTCAGGAATTGGCCGGGGTTATTGGCGGAAAAGCAGCGGAAAGTCAACGCACTGGCTTTTGGGGGTGACGGGTCAGCCTGAAATTTCGAGACTGGCGAGTGCCTTGTTGAGGATCTCCAATCCACTTTCTCCCCGTTCTTCAAAGTTTTCCACTAAGCTTTCGATAATATCGGTGTCGCTGAGATAGCTGTTAATCCCAAGGACTTGAAAACTGTAGTTGCAAATTTGATGGATGAATTCATTTGACCCTCGTATCGGGTCAAGTTGCGGAGGCTTACTTAAAAGACCTACTCTGATGTATACCGTCTCGTCGTGAGCTAGGCGGGTAAGAAATTCCAGTTTACCAAGTTGTGGCAAGATGGAAAAGCGCTTGACGATTTGAATTGTCCGTTCGTCCATTTGGCTTTCATATCTCCGCTGTCATCTTTATACCAGTCGATCGAGAGTTTGCTTCAAGGTTGGCATTTGCGCGAAAGCCAGCGCCGCCTCCTGAGCGCGGTTGTGCGTGGTCCAGGATTTCAGCCTGCGGCACAAACTTCCGCACCGCGCCGTCGCTCCTCGATCACAGCCCGCCCACGCCACCTGAACTGTTCTCACGAGGCGGTGACAGCCTCTATCGCTGCGGGCCCGGATGGTCCATCTATGGTTTCAAGTTCAACGCTTGAAGTTTCAAACTCATGGATCATTCCTCGCTCATGACGGCGCCTCACGTCCGTTCCACCAGCATTTTCCGGCAATGGCTGCCGGCGGTGGTTCTGGTTGTGTTGATCACCGCGGCCTATGGCTTTGGCCTGCACAAGCACGTGTCGCTCGAGGCGCTGGCGCTGAACCGCGATCTGCTGCGGCAGTTCGTCGATGCCAATCTGGCCGTCGCGGTTCTGTTGTTCATGGCCGCTTATATTGCCATCGTGGCACTTTCGCTTCCGGGTGCAGCGGTGATGAGCATCGCTGGCGGTTTCCTGTTCGGCTGGATCATCAGCGTTCCCGTCAGCATGACGGCGGCGGTGATCGGCGCAACAATCGTCTTCCAGATCGTCAAGACATCGCTTGGCGCCGCCGTCGCGGAGCGTGCCGGGCCGCTGGTGCAAAAAGTGTCGAAGGGATTTTCCGAGAACGCCTTCAGCTTCCTGCTGTTCTTACGCCTGGCGCCGGTATTTCCGTTCTTCATGGTCAATGCGGTGGCGGGAATTTGCCGCGTGCCGTTGCGGACCTTCATCATCGCCACGGCCATCGGCATCATTCCAGGCGCACTGGCCTTTGCACTTCTGGGCTCCGGCCTCGATGCGGTGATCGACAGGGCCAAAGCTGATAATGCAGCGTGCGTGGCCACCGGTGCCGCCGATTGCCAGTTTCATTTGAGCCTTGGCGATCTCGTCACACCGCAATTGCTGCTGGCCTTCGCCGGCCTCGGCCTCGTGGCGCTCATTCCGGTGGCGCTCAAATATTTCAAGCGGCAGCCGGCATGACGGCGCCTGAGTTTGACATTGCCGTCATCGGCGCCGGATCGGGCGGCTTGACGGTGGCAGCAGCAGCCGCGCAGTTCGGCCAGCGCGTGGTGCTGTTCGAGAAGGGCGAAATGGGCGGCGATTGTCTCAACTATGGCTGCGTGCCGTCGAAGGCCTTGCTTGCCGCCGCCAAGCAGGCGCAGGCGGTCCGCGCAGGTGCTGCCTTTGGCATTGCGGCGCAGGAACCCCAGGTCGATTTCGCCAAGGTCATGGCGCATGTCAGGCGGGCCATCGCGGCAATCGCGCCCAATGACAGCCAGGACCGTTTCGAGAAGCTTGGTGTCAAAGTGGTGCGGGCAGAAGCGAAATTCCGCGATGCCATGACGCTCGAGGCCGATGGCAAGACTTACACGGCACGCCGCATGGTGATTGCCACCGGTTCGCGCGCCGCACTTCCGCCGGTGCCGGGCCTCGATCAGGTACCCTTCCTGACCAACGAGAGCATCTTTGAAAACCACGTTCTGCCGCAGCACCTGCTGATTATCGGCGGCGGGCCCATCGGCATGGAAATGGCGCAGGCTCACCGGCGGCTTGGTTCGCAAGTAACGGTGATCGAAGCCTTCGCGCCGCTGGCCAAGGATGATCCCGAACTCACCGCCATCGTGCTGGAGAAACTCAAGGCCGAAGGCATCACCATCCTCGCCCACGCCGCCATCACGTCAGTGTCACAAGTCGCGGACGGCATCGCCATCGACACCAAGGATCATGGCCGCATCACTGGCTCGCATCTGCTGGTGGCGGCGGGCCGCCAGCCCAACATCGAAGGCCTCAATCTCGAGGCGGCGGGCATCGCCCATACGAAGCGCGGTGTCACCATCGACCAAGGTCTCAAGACCAGCAACTCCCGCGTCTATGCGGTTGGCGATGTGGCGGGCGGGCTGCAATTCACCCATGTGGCGGGCTATCATGCAGGCCTTGTCATCCGCAACGCGCTGTTCGGCCTGCCGGTCAAGGCCAATGCGGTGATCCCGTGGGTCACCTATACCGACCCCGAACTCGCCCATGTCGGCTTGACCGAGGCGCAAGCCCGGAAGGAACACGGCGACTCAATTGAAGTCCTGCGCTGGCCATTTCACGAAAACGACCGGGCCCAGGCCGAGGGCCGGACGGAAGGCCTGGTCAAGATCGTCACCACGCCTAAGGGCAAAATTCTCGGCGCTTCGATTGTTGGGCCGCAGGCTGGCGAGTTGATCCAGCCCTGGGTTCTGGCCCTGACGCGCGGGCTGAAAATCAGCGCCATGGTGGGGCAGGTTCTTCCCTATCCGACGCGGGGCGAGGCAAATCGCCGGGCAGCCATTACATATTATGCAGCGTATGCATCCAATCCATGGGTGCGGCGCGTTATCGGAGTTATCAAAACCCTGAGACCATGACGGATAGCGGCACACCAGCACGATCTTTGAGTCCGGGCCTTCTCAGGGGGCTTTCCGGCAAGGTGCTGGCCTTGACCATTATCTTCGTCATGCTTGGCGAAATCCTGATTTTCCTGCCGTCGATCGCCAATTTCCGTATCCAGTGGCTGAAAGGCCGGGTGGCTCAGGCGGAGATTGCGGCGCTTGCCGCCGAAGCCGCCCCCGACCAGATCCTGTCCACCGATCTGCGCAGCGAAATCCTAAAAGGGGCCGGCGTTCTGGTGGTGTCGCTGACGCGCGGCGACAAGCGCCAGCTCATCTTGCGTAGCGAGGGCGATCACATGATCGATGCCTCCTATGACCTCCGCAGCATCATGTGGGTTCCGGCGATCATGGACGCCTTCACCACCATGACGGCCAGCGAGGCGCGGGTGATCGGCGTCATCGACAAGCCGCCCAACATGTCGGGCGACCTGATCGAGATCGCGCTCCTCGAAGAACCGCTGCGCAAGGCGATGTACGGCTATGGCCTCAACATCCTGTTGCTGTCAATCATCTTGTCGCTGATCGTCGCCGGGCTGGTGTTCGCCGCCCTCAACGTCGTGCTGGTGCGGCCGATGCAGCGCTTGACCCGCAACATGCTGAACTTCCGCCAGAACCCCGAGGACGCCTCGCGCGTCATCGTGCCATCAAACCGCAACGACGAGATCGGCCTTGCCGAGCGCGAGTTGCACGACATGCAGTCGGAACTGGCCTCGATGCTGCAGCAGAAGAGCAGGCTGGCGTCACTGGGGCTGGCAGCCGCCAAGGTCAGCCACGACCTCCGCAACATGCTGTCATCGGCGCAATTGATTTCAGACCGCCTGACCATGGTCGAGGACCCGACGGTACAGCGCTTTGCGCCAAAGCTGATTTTCAGCCTCGACCGGGCAATTTCATTTCTCACCGAGACCCTGAAATTCGGCCGCGCCCACGAGGCGCCGCCCATGCGCGAGCGGTTGAAGCTGCGCGAAATCGCCGAGGAGGTGATCGATGCGGCGGTGGTGCAGGCGTCGCGCCGCGTGGTGCTGTTTAACAATGTGCCAGCCGAGGTGGTGATCGATGCCGACCACGAACAGCTGAACCGAATCCTCACCAATCTGCTGCGCAATGCCATCCAGGCGGTCGAAAGCCAGCAGGAACAGGATAACCAGGCACCCGAGGGCCAGGTGGCCATCCGCTCGTGGCGCGAGGGCAGCGTCGTGATGGTGGAAGTCAAGGACAGCGGTCCCGGTATTCCAGAGCGGGTTCGCCCGCGGCTGTTCGAGGCTTTCCAGAGTGCTGCCAAATCCGGTGGCGTCGGCCTGGGATTGGCCATTTGCACCGAACTGGTGCGGGCCCATGGCGGCGAAATCCACCTGCACCGCAGCGGCCCCGATGGCACGGCGTTTCATATTTCGGTGCCGGACAGCGTCACTGAATTGCGAGCCGGTCGGCGCGGCGAGCGGCAGCGCTCAGCCGCCAAACCCTGATTCCGGCCCTCGACCCGGATCAAGCGTGTATCGGAGCTTGACGGGCATACCCCATTCAATGTCTAAAGCGGTCGCAACCAAACCCGGGTCATTCGCAATCGCGGACCCATGCACGGAGCAAAAGCCCACTTGAGCATTCCACCCCGGAGGCCATCGAACCGCGGAGCCGCCCCCCCGCAAAAGGAAGAAGGACACAGGATCAACAATCGTATCGACGTGCGCGAGGTGCGCCTGATCGATGCCGAAGGTGCGAATATCGGTGTGGTGCCGATCCGCCAGGCGATGATGATGGCCGAGGAGGCCAATCTCGATCTGGTCGAGATTTCGCCCGATGCCAAGCCGCCCGTGTGCAAGATCCTCGATTACGGAAAGTTCAAGTTCCAGGAGCAGAAGAAGGCCGCCGAGGCCCGCAAGAAGCAAAAGGTCATCGAGATCAAGGAGATCAAGATGCGCCCGATGATTGATGACCACGACTACGACGTCAAGATGCGGGCCATAAAGCGGTTCTTCGAAGAGGGCGACAAGGTCAAGATCACGCTGCGCTTCAGGGGCCGTGAAATGGCCCACCAGGAGTTGGGCCAGCAGCTGCTCGACCGGGTGAAGAAGGATACGGTCGAGATCGCCAAGGTTGAATCCGAGCCGCGTTTCGAGGGCCGGCAGATCGTCATGGTCCTGGCGCCGCGCTAATTCTCGGGTCTCGCTGACAAATCGCTGACAGGCCCGTTCACGGACCTGTCAGTTGCATTCAATTAAAACAATTCTGCGATGATGCGGGTGACCGGTGGTCATGCCGCATGCTATTGCTGATTGCTGTATTGAGTTGCACCCATGCTGAACCGCCGCGCCTTCCTGTTTTTGCTGATGACCAGTCTCGCTGGCGGCTTTGCCGTTGCGGGAACCGGAACTGCCATGGCCAAGGATGGCGATGGCGGCAGCGACGGTGGTGGCGACAGTGATGGCGGTGGCAAGGATGACGACGGTGGTGGCGACAACAGTGGCCACGGCGGCGACGACGATGACAATGACGACGACAAGGGCGATGACGACGACAAGGGCGACGACGACGACAGGGACGATGACGACGACAGGGACGATGACGGCAAGAAGGATGACGACGACAAAAACCGCATCCGCGCGGCGGTCAAGCGTGGTGACGCCGAATCGCTCGGCAGGATCCTCCCAGCTGTTCGCCGCAAATATCCTGGCAAGGTCGTTCGCATCCGCCTGACCGGAACGGGAACCCGCATGACCTATCGCATCCGCGTCATCAATTCCCAGAACAAATTGATCGAAGTCCGCGTCAACGCGCAGAGCGGAAAAATTCTGGGGATTTACAATCTCTGATGCGCATCCTGATCGTCGAGGATGAACCGCGGATCGCCCAGGACTTGGCGGAAGCCATCAACAGCGGCGGCTATGTCGCCGAGATTGCGACCGATGGCGAAGATGCCTGGTTTCGCGGCGGCACCGAGAATTATTCCGCCATCATCCTCGATCTCGGATTGCCGAAGATCGATGGCCTGACCATCCTCAAGCGCTGGCGCCAGGAAGGCGTCAACACGCCGGTGCTGGTCTTGACGGCGCGCGGCACGTGGACGGACCGGGTCGATGGCATCGATGCCGGGGCTGACGACTACCTGCCAAAACCCTTTCGCATGGAAGAGGTGATGGCCCGCATCCGGGCGCTGCTGCGGCGTTCGACGGGCCGCGCCGAACCATCGATCTCGATTGCCAACATCATCCTCGATCCGCGCAACCGGCAGGTTACCGTCGGTGGCATTCAGGTGATGCTGACGCCACTCGAATTCCGACTGCTGAACTATCTCTTCCATCACCGTGGCCGCGTCGTGTCGCAGGCCGAGCTCAGCGAGAACCTGTACTCGCATGACTCTGAGCGCGATTCCAACGCCATCGAGGCGCTGGTCGGGCGCTTGCGCAAGAAACTCAAGACCGACATCATCGAAACCCGCCGCGGCTTTGGCTATATCGTTGCCGCCGCCCAATGATGAAGGGTTCGCTGCGGCTTCGATTGTTTCTGGCCGCCGCCATGTCGATTGCCTTTGCACTGTTCCTCACCGGACTGGCGCTGCAGCGGATGTTCGAAACCCAGGTGCGCGAACGCGTCATCACCGGGCTTGAGAACGATCTCCTGCAGCTGGCCGGATCGATCAATATTGCGAGGGATGGCAGCGTCACGGCGGGCAAGGCGCTGGCCGACC
>JANLTS010000474.1:0-1733 GCA_031363045.1 Hyphomicrobiales bacterium | reverse complement strand
GGGGGCTCCCATCTCAGCCGATGCCGCGCTGTGCATCAAGGCCCGCTTTGAAGACAATCTGTGCACCATCAGCATCGATACGTCAGGCGAATCCCTGCATAAGCGGGGCCACAAGGAAGCCATCGGCAAGGCGCCCATGCGCGAAACCATGGCGTCGCTTTTCCTGCGCCAATGCGGCTATGATGGCAATGAACCCGTGGTTGATCCCATGTGCGGCTCTGGCACCTTCGTCATTGAAGCGGCGGAAATTGCGGCGAAACTCAACCCGGGCCGATCCCGGAGCTTTGCTTTCGAGCACCTTGTAAGCTTCGACGAAGGCGCCTGGAAAACTATGCGCGACGCGAAGCACGCAACATTGCCCGCCCACCATTTCTTTGGCAGCGACCGTGACGCTGGCGCTATCACGATGAGCCGCGCCAATGCCGGGCGCGCGGGCGTTACGGACATCACGGTGTTCCAGCATCATGCCATCAGCAATCTCACGCCGCCGCCCGGGCCGCCCGGACTGGTGATCGTCAATCCGCCCTATGGCATCCGGATCGGCGACAAGAAGCCGCTCGTTACTCTCCACGCAGCGCTGGGGAAAACGCTTCTGACCAGGTTCGCCGGCTGGCGCGTGGGATTGATCACAACCGACACCACACTTGCCAAAGCAACCGGCCTGCCGTTCGCGCGCCCAAGCCGACCGGTGTCCCATGGCGGGCTGAACGTGCTGCTGTTCCAGACCGAACGGTTGAAATGAACAGTGCGCCCCTCCATCAACTGTCATCACCGGACTTGTTCCGGTGACCCATCGTTCAGCAAATTCAATACCAAATGTGTTGCGCCATGGGTCCCCGCAACGAGTGCGGGGATGACAGTTGGGGGGCGTACGGGGATGACAGTTGATGGAGGGGGCGCTCTGTTCATTTCAACCGTTCGGTCTGGAACAGCAGCACGTTCAGCCCGCCATGGGACACTGGCCGGCTTGGGCGCGCGAAGGGCAGGCCGGTGGCTTTGGCAAGCGTGGTGTCGGTTGTGATCAATCCCACGCGCCAGCCCGTGAACCTCGTCAGAAGGGTTTTCCCGAGGGCTGCGTAGAGCGCCGCGAGTGGCTTCTTGTCGCCGATCCTTGTGCCATAGGGCGGATTGACGATCACCAGTCCGGGCGGCCCGGGCGGCGGGGTGAGATTGCTGACGGCATGATTCTGGAAGACCGTGAATTCCGTAACGCCTGCGCGCGCGGCATTGGCGCGGCTCATCGTGTTAGCGCCGGCGTCACGGTCGCTGCCGAAGAAATGGTGGGCGGGCTTTATGCCCTGCGATGAATCGCGCAGACGCTTCCAGGCGCTTTCGTCGAAGCTGACAAGTTGCTCGAAGGCAAAACTCCGGGATCGGCCCGGGTTGAGTTTCGCCGCAATTTCCGCCGCTTCAATGACGAAGGTGCCAGAGCCGCACATCGGATCAACCACGGGTTCATTGCCATCATAGCCGCATTGGCGCAGGAAAAGCGACGCCATGGTTTCCCGCATGGGCGCCTTGCCGATGGCTTCCTTGTGGCCCCGCTTATGCAGGGACTCGCCTGACGTATCGATGCTGATGGTGCACAGATTGTCTTCAAAGCGGGCCTTGATGCACAGCGCGGCATCGGCTGAGATGGGAGCCCCCAGTTCTTCATGGATCGCGGTTTCAATGCGCTGTGCGGCAGCGCCCGCATGATAGATGCGGGACTTCTTGCAGGTGACCTCGACCTG
>JANLTS010000465.1:0-40675 GCA_031363045.1 Hyphomicrobiales bacterium | reverse complement strand
GCAAGATCGGCGCGCGAAATGCGGCCATTGCGGCCCGAACCCACAATCGTGGACAGATCGGCACCGCTGCGCTGAGCGGCGCGGCGTGCAGCGGTAGAGGCGCGCGGTCTCATCCCCAATCTGTCATCCCGGCGAAAGCCGGGCGCCAGCTTTGGCGCCTCAATGGGTCCCGGCTTTCGCCGGGATGACGGTTGTTCAATTGCGGGGCGCTTCACTTCCGCCACTGCCTCGCCCTCGATCTCGATCCGCGCGATGGCGCTTTCGACCGGCACCATGTCATCGCTCGACACCAGCCATTCGATCAGGATGCCATCTTGCAAAGCTGGCACTTCGACCGTGGTCTTGTCACTTTCAACTTCGAGCAACGTTTCGCCACGGCGGAACCTGTCACCGGGCTGTTTTGCGAAAACCCCGATGCGGCCTTCGTCCATCGTCTCCCCCAGCCGGGGGAGCGGCATCTCGACTATGCGGCCCATGACGGTGCCACCCTCTTCACCAGCCAAAGGCCGGTTTCGGCGATTAATTGCGCCGAAGGCACGGCGCCACGCTCAAGGGCGGGCGATACGGGGATCGGAATATCCTCGCCCGCCACGCGCAGCACGGGCTCCTCGAGATAATCAAAGCAACGTTCGGAAATCCGCGCCGAGAGTTCGGCAGCAAAGCCCGAGGTCAGCACCGACTCGGTCACCACCATGGCGCGGCCGGTTTTCATCACCGAGGCAATGAAGGTTTCATCGTCGAGCGGATTGAGCGTGCGGATATCGACAACCTCAACCGAAACGCCATCGCCAGCCAGCGTCTCAGCGGCGGCGAGCGATTCAAACACCATCTTCGAGTAAGTAACGATCGTAACATCGCTACCCTCGCGGCGGATGACAGACTTGCCCCACTCGCCATCGGGCTTTGTGACATCCATCTCGCCCTTCTTCACATAGAGGCCCTTATGCTCGATGAAGATGACCGGGTCCGGGCATCTCAGCGCCATGCGCAAGAGATGATAGGCATCGTTGATGGTGGCCGGCATGACGACGCGCAAACCTGGCACATGCGTGAACCAGGCCTCAAGCGATTGCGAATGCTGGGCGGCGCCCGAACGCCCGGTGCCGCCTTGGGTGCGCAACACCATCGGCACGCCGATCTGGCCACCAAACATATAACGGCTCTTGGCCGCCTGGTTCGCCACCTGGTCCATGGTGAGGCCGGCGAAATCAACATACATCAATTCCGCGACAGGCCGCGAGCCGGTCATCGCCGCACCAATGGCGGCGCCGATGATGCCGGGCTCGGCAATTGGCGTATCGACGACGCGGTTTTCGCCGAACATGTCGAGCAGTCCCTTGGTCACGCCATAGGCGCCGCCATAGCGACCGACTTCCTCGCCCATCACGAAGATCGACGGGTCTTCGTTCATGGCATCGATCAGCGCCTGGCGCAGCGCGTCGCGGTAAGTGGTTTCGATCGCGGCCATCAGCGCGCCTCCCCGAGAATGGCTGAAAGATGCTGGCGCAAAGGCCGAGGCCGCGGTTCGCCGGCGGCAAAGACATCACGGAACATCGAGTCCTGGTCGGGGGCCTCAGCGGCAATGGCATGCTCGACCGCCGCGTTCATTTCCTTGGTCACTTCGTCATCGAGCTGATCGAGGCTGGCGGCTTCCACCTGATTGCGGCCAATGAGTTTGGTCCGCGCATTGCTGAGAGCATCGCGCTTGCGGCCTTCAAGCTCCTCGGCCTCGTCGCGGTAAGGGCTCTTGTCGAGGCGGGCATGGCCGAAGAAGCGGTAGCAGGTCATGGCGATGAAGCCCGGCTTGCCGTTGCGGGCGGCCGTGAAGATGCGTTCGGCTGCCTCATGCACTTCCTCGACATTGCCACCGTCAACCGTGACGCCGTTCAACCCAAAGGCAATGGCGCGTTCGTGCAGATTGGTGTTGGCGGCGGCGCGGTCGATCCTGGTGCCCATGCCATACTGGTTGTTGATGCAGCAGAAGACCACCGGCAATTTCCACAGCGCCGCCATGTTCATGGCCTCGTAGAGCACACCCTGCTGCGAAGCGCCGTCGCCGAAGAAGGCGACCGAGACATTCTTCAGGCCGCGATTGCGGTAGGACATACCAGCCCCCACCACATGCGGGATGCCGCCGCCGACGATGGCATTTGCACCAAGGGCTCCCAACCCCATGTCGGCGATGTGCATCGAGCCACCCTTGCCGGAGCAATAGCCATCAGCCTTGCCGGCGATCTCGCTCATCATGCGGTTAGGGTCAGCACCGCGTGCGATGAATATGCCGTGGCCGCGATGGTGTGTGGTGAAGCTGTCACCCTGTTCCATCGCCTTGCAGACGCCCGAGATGGCCTCTTCGCCAATCGACATGTGCAGCATCGAGCCCGCCGTTTGTCCCCGAACGAAAAGTTCGTTGACACGCTCCTCGAAGGTGCGGATGCGCCGCATGGTGCGATAGAGATCAAGAAGAAGCTTGTTACCGCCGGTGGTCATTCGAAGTTCTGTTCCATTCTATGTTGTGAAGGGGTTTATTGACTTCACATCGTTGAGAGCAAGTATGCTCCTGTCGCGCGTCACGACAGTCAGGTCATGAGTCATTGCAGTGGCGGCGATCAATCCGTCGATCTCCGGCACCGGATCGGGAACGCCCAAGTGGCCCCATGCCATAGCCACCGTTTGATCGACAACAAGAATCCGCCCTTCGAAACTCAGGATCGATCTTTCTAACCAGCGTTCGAGTGCGGCGGCCTGCTCGGCATCGCGGCGGCGTTTCAGTTCCACGCCTTGGCGCAACTCACCGATCACCAACACGCTGGTGTATTGTGCTTGCGGATTTGTATCCAGCGACCATTTCAGCACGCCCACGTCCGCACGCAAGCCTTTACGCAATTCGGAGATCACGTTGGTATCGAGGAGAAATCTCACCACTCGACTTTGCGACCACTAATGGTCCGCTTGCGATCGAACACGCCTTCGAAATATTCGTCGGGGAGATCGGAGGCGAACATCTCAAGGACGGTCTTGGGCTTGTTGCCTTCCAGTGCGGTCTTCACGCCGGTGCGTAAGACATCGGCCTTGGCATCGACACGCAGATGCTCGGCCAATTCCCGTACGAGTGCCGCATCCCCGGCCGGCACCTGAACTTCAACGCGCACCAGGCCCTTGGCGCGGATGCGTTTGCGATGATTGGCGGTGGCTCTCCTCTGGGTGATCTTCGTCATGTGTCCGGTTATATGACCGGACATACCGCCTGTCAAATCACCAGGTCGGCGCCGCCGCTGTTGGCGATCACTTCCTTCATATTGGGGAGGTCGTTGCCAGCGATCCAATTGACGGCATAGTCCATGTCAAAACCATGGTCGAGCCAGCGCTGAATGGAGCGGCGCTCCAGTTCGGCTATGGGAACGTCGAGGAATATTGCAAAGTCGAAGAGGTTGCGCAGCCGGTTCCATGGCGCCTTGTTGAGCAGCAGGTAATTGCCTTCGATCAGGATGATCCTGGTCTTCGCCTCGACGATATCGGCGGCATTGCGCGACAGTTCCAGCGAACGGTCGAAGACCGGAATGAAAATCTCAGGCTCGCCCGAGCGGATGCGTTTCAGCAGCGTTTCGAAGCCCGCCACATCGAAGGTGAAGGGCGCGCCTTTGCGCGGGCGGTGGCCGCGGGCATTGAGGATGATGTCGTCGAGATGGAAACCGTCCATCGGCACCACGACGGCGGTTTCGCCCATGGCAACAAGTTCATCGCGAAGCCCGGCAGCGGTGGTCGACTTGCCCGAAGCCGGCGGTCCGGCAATGGCCACCATGAAGCGCCGGGCATCGCCTGCCTTGTCGCGGAGTGTGGCAGCCAGCGCCTTGAGATTGGTCAAACTTGCGCTCCGCCGTCAAACCGCCAGAAGTTCGGCTGGCGGTGATTTGGCGCCGGTCATGAAGGCCACAGCATCCGACATCGAATAGTCTTTCGGGTTGATGACGCAGAGACGCCTGCCGAGGCGATGAATGTGGATGCGGTCGGCGACCTCGAAGACATGCGGCATGTTGTGCGAGATCAGCACGATCGGTAGCCCGCGCTTCTTCACGTCGAGCATCAGTTCCAGCACCCGGCGCGATTCCTTCACGCCCAAGGCCGCGGTGGGCTCGTCCATGATCAGGACTTTGGAACCAAAGGCCGCAGCGCGTGCCACGGCCACGCCCTGACGTTGCCCGCCCGAAAGCGTTTCCACCGTCTGGCCGATATTCTGAATGGTCAGCAAACCGAGTTCAGTCAGTTTTTCGCGTGCCCGCTTTTCCATGGTGGCGCGGTCGAGCATGCGGAACACCGAACCGAGAAGGCCCGGCAAGCGCAGTTCCCGTCCCATAAACATATTGTCGGTAATCGAGAGCGCCGGCGACAAGGCCAGATTTTGGTAGACCGTCTCGATCCCGGCTTCACGCGCTTCCATCGGCGAGCGAAAATGCACCGGCTTGCCATCCAGCGTGATTTCGCCTTCGTCGGGCGCAATAGCCCCGGCAATGGTCTTGATGAGGGTCGATTTTCCGGCGCCATTGTCGCCGATCACCGCCAGGATCTCGCCATTATAGAGATCGAAGTCGGCGTTATCGAGAGCGACGACCCGGCCAAAGCGCTTGGTCAGGCCGCGCGTCGTAAGAACGGTTTGTGTCGACATCAGCCTGCAACCTTTCTGATCCACTGATCGATAGCCACGGCCGCAATGATCAAGATGCCGATGAGAAGATAGGTGTACTGGGGATCGGCCCCGAGGAGTCGAAGCCCGAGCGAATACACACCGACGGTGAGCCCACCGAAGATCATGCCGAGGATCGAACCACGGCCACCGAAAAGCGATATGCCGCCGATCACCACAGCGGTGATCGATTCAATGTTGGCGTATTCGCCCGATGTCGGCGACACCGAGCCAATGCGGCCGATCAACACCCAGCCGGCAATGCCGCAAATGAGACCGGAAATGGCATAAGTTACAAGCAGCATGCGCTTGACTTGTACGCCTGACAACTCTGCGGCATCGGGATCGTCGCCAACCGCATAGAGGCGCCTGCCCCAGGCCGTGTAATTGAGCACATACCAGAGGAAGAGAACCAGAAGCACCATGAAGATCACGCCGAGCGGAAACACGGCCGCACCAAGCTTGTACTGGATGCCGAAGAACTGCAGCAACGGCGCCTGGGCTTCCACGTCCTGGCCACGGATCGTTTCGTTTTTCGAATAGATATACTTGATGGCGCTGAAGACCTGCCAAGTGCCCAGCGTGACGATGAAGGGCGGCAGTTTCATATGCGCCACCAGCCAACCGTTGATGAAGCCGCAAAGCGTACCACAAACCAGCCCGAAGAAGATGGCCAGAAATGTCGGGAGAGGCGGCAGGATCGGTAGGCCGAAAACAACAAGACCGTGAAACGCAAACTGTCCCATCACGACGGATGACAACACCATGATGGCACCGACTGAAAGGTCGATACCGGCGGTAAGGACAACCAGCGTTTGGGCCGCCCCGACGATGCCGACGATCGCCACCTGCTGGATAATCAGCGTTAGCGAAAAGGCATTGAAGAATTTGACGTTGTCACGCCAGCCAAAGGCGATGGGAATGACGTCGACCAGGATGCCGAAGAGAATGAGCGACAAAACCAGGATGATGAGTGGCGCGGCGGCGTTGTTGGCGTGAAGGAAGTGCTGCAATTTTTCCAGCGGGCTGCGCGAATGTGCAAAAGATGCCACCGCTGCATCGCTGTGATCCAGAACCTTCTCGAATTCCTGCGCCTGCGCCATGCCCCATCTCCCATCGCTGCGATTTTTCGCCTTCTACTTATAGCAAAAAGGGCGGCCACGATGGGCCGCCCTTCCATGTCTAAAGCATGATTGACCGAAATCGCTTGGGGATCAACCCCAGCACTTGGCCAGGCCTTCCTTGGTGTCGATCGAGGGTACGCCGTCCACCGGCGCATCGGTGATCAGCGCCACGCCGGTATCGAAGAAGTTCTTGCCTTCGGTGACGCCGGGCTTCTCGCCGGTGTCGGCGAACTTCTTGATGGCTTCGACGCCAAGTGCAGCCATCAGCAGCGGATATTGCTGCGAGGTGCCGCCGATGATGCCGGCCGCCACGTCCTTCACACCCGGGCAACCGCCGTCAACCGACATGATCAGAACCTGACCTTCCTTGCCCACGGCCTTCAGCGCTTCGTAAGCGCCGGCGGCTGCTGGCTCGTTGATGGTGTGGATCACGTTGATGTCGGGGTTGATCTGCAGAAGGTTCTCCATGGCCTTGCGGCCGCCTTCCGGGTTGCCGTTGGTATAATCATGGCCGACGATGCGCGGATCGTCCTCGTCGCCGATGACGTTCGGGTCCTTGATGTCGATGCCGAAGCCCTTCATGAAGCCCTGGTCGCGCAGCACGTCAACGGTGACCTGCTTGGTGTTGATGTCGAGGAAGCCGATCTTGGCGTCCTTGGCGGCGTCACCCATCTTGGCCTTGGCATAGGAGCCAATAAGGAAGCCAGCCTGGAAGTTGTCGGTCGCCATGGTCTGGTCGGCGGCGTCGATCGGATCAAGCGGCGTGTCGAGGGCAATCACCAGGATGCCAGCGTCACGGGCCTTCTTGATGGTGGGAACAATGGCCTTGGTGTCGGAGGGCGTGATCAGAATGCCCTTGGCGCCATCGGCGATGCAGGTTTCGATGGCCGCGACCTGGCCTTCGTTGTCGCCGTCGTCCTTGCCGGCATAGGCCTTGAGGTCAACGCCCAATTCGGCGGCCTTGGCGCTGGCGCCTTCCTTCATCTTGACGAAGAAAGGGTTGGTGTCGGTCTTGGTGATCAGGCAGGCGCCGATGCCGGCGGCCTGGGCCTGGGCAGTGCCGAACAGCGCCACAGCGGCAGCGCCAAGAAGAGCAGCTTTGAGTACAGATTTCACGTGGATCCTCCCATGGAAACGTGACCCCGTTGAGGGGCAGGCTGAGTTTGAAGTATCGTCAGGGGCGCGGAACACGGCATCTGCCATCTCCCGTGCTGGTATGATCACATACCAAAACATGGAAGCTGTCAATAAGTAAATCCGCATGATTTATTAATTGACAAGTTGCCCGGCTGCTGGAAATCTGTGCGAAAGACCACCGGAGAAGAGTCTGCCGTGACAATGGACTGGGCCAGCATCAGCACCCGGGGTGAAAAGCACCCGGCCCTGTCGCGTGGCACAACGCAAACCGGCGTCCGGCTTTATAACGAACGGCTGGTCCTGTCGCTGATCCGCTTGCACGGGCAGTTACCCAAGGCCGAAGTGGCAAAGCTCACCGGGCTTTCGGCCCAGACGGTCTCGGTTATCGTCCGCCAACTTGAGGCTGATGGCTTGCTCAAGCGCCGCACGCCGCAGCGCGGCAAGGTCGGTCAGCCGCTAGTGCCCTTCGAACTCGATCCCGACGGCGCCTTTTCGATCGGCCTGAAGGTCGGCCGCCGCTCGGGCGACCTGATGCTCCTTGATCTCACAGGCAAGGTGCGGCGCACCATCCATCAGCCCTATAGTTTTCCCTCGCCCGGCGACCTCATGGCCTTCGTTGCCTCAGGCGTTGAAGATCTCATTGCCGGCCTCAACATCAGGCAGCGGACGCGGATTTCCGGCCTCGGCATTGCCGCCCCCTTCGAACTGTGGAACTGGGAAGAGGAAGTCGGCGCCCCACATGATGTGCTCGTCGCCTGGAAAGATTTCAACTTGGCGGGCGAGATCGGCAAGCTGTTCGACTGGCCAGTGCATCTGTGCAACGACGCTTCGGCCGCTTGCGCCGCCGAACTGCTGTTTGGCAAAGGTCAAGAGCTGCGCAATTACGCCTATTTCTATCTCGGCTATTTCATCGGCGGCGGCGTCGTCCTGAACGGCAGTCTCTATCTCGGTCACAGTGGCAATGCCGGTGCGCTGGGGTCGTTTCCGGTCATGTCGCCAGACGGAAAACAGGCGCAGTTGATTGCCACCGCTTCGTTCAATGTGCTCGAACGCGCCATTCGCAATACCGGTGGTGATCCGGAAAGCCTGTGGCGCGATCCCAATGACTGGAGTGGTGTTGGCGCGGCGCTTGACGCGTGGATCGAGATCGCGGCGCGTAGCATTGCAACGGCAGCGGCCGGCACCGTGGCCGTGCTCGATTGTGCCGCCGTGGTGATCGATGGCGCCATGCCCAAGGATGTGCTGAAGCGGCTGGTTTCAGCCGTGGAAAGCGCCATGGCCAGTGTCAATACGCAAGGCATCTCGCCGTTTCTGGTGATCGAAGGTACGATCGGTGCCGATGCCCGCGCCATGGGGGCTGCTAGCCTGCCGCTGTTCGACAATTTCATCATCAACCGGAATGTCCTCTTCAAGGAACAAGACTGATGCTCAAGGGACTGGATCCGCTGCTGAGCCCCGACCTGTTGCGCGTGCTGCGGGCCATGGGTCATGGCGACATGATCGCCATCGTCGATGGCAATTACCCCGCCGAGACCGATGCCAAGCGATTGGTGAGGCTCGACGGCCATGGCGCACCGCGCATTCTCGACGCTGTCCTCTCGGTGATGCCGGTCGATGACATGGTGCCCGAAGCCGTGTGGCGTCCCGCCGCCTATCTCGACCCTGCGCGCATGGAGCCGGTTTTCGAGGATTTTACATCGGTGCTTGGCAAATACGAACCCAAGCAGAAAATCGTGCCGCTCACCGGTGATGCCTTCTACAACAAGGTGAAAGCCTGCTTCGCCATCGTCGCCTCTAGCGAGTCGAGGCTCTACGGCAACATCGTCGTCAAGAAGGGCGTGATCTACCCGTCCTGACAATCACCTGTTTCCGAACTCCGGCTTGCGCTTTTCGATGAAGGCTTTCATGCCTTCCTTCTGGTCCTCGGTGGCGAACATCGAGAGGAAGACGCGGCGCTCGAAGCGGATGCCTTCGGTGAGTGCCGTTTCCGCGGCGCGGTTCACGGTTTCCTTGGCCATCATGACGATGGGCTGCGAATAAGACGCGATCTTCGCCGCCGCGGCGAGCGCTTCGTCCAGCACCTTGTCCGCTGCCACGACACGCGCCACGAGGCCGGAGCGTTCGGCTTCTTGCGCATCCATCATGCGGCCCGTCAGGATCATGTCCATGGCTTTGGCCTTGCCTATGGCGCGCGGCAGCCGCTGGGTGCCGCCCGCCCCCGGCATGATGCCGAGGGTGATTTCCGGCAGGCCGAATTTTGCGGTTTCAGATGCAATGATAAAATCGCACATCATGGCCAACTCGCAGCCGCCACCAAGGCAGAAGCCCGAGACGGCAGCAATCACCGGTTTTCGCGCTTCCGAGACGCCATTCCAGCCTTCAAGAAATCCCCCGAGAAATGCATCGACATAGGTCTTCTCGACCATTTCTTTCACATCGGCCCCGGCGGCGAAGGCCTTGTCGCTGCCGGTGATCACGCTGCAACCGACGTCCGGTTCGGCATCGAAGCCGTTCAACGCCGCGTTTAGTTCCTCGATCAGCGCTTGGTTCAAGGCGTTCAGCGCCTTGGGCCGGTTGAGGGTCACCAGCCCGACACGGCCCCGGGTTTCGACAATAATGTTCTCGTAAGCCATGACGGGTCCTACTTCTGGCAATGACGGCAATAGAAGGTCGAACGGCCCGCTTGCACAAGCCTCAAGATTGGCGAGCCGCATTGCGCACAAGGCAGGCCCTCGCGGTCATAGACGCGGAAGCGCTGCTGGAAAGCGCCTTCGGCACCGTTGGTACTGGCGAAATCCTGCAAGGTCGAACCGCCCGCCGCGATCGCTTCGTTCAGAACATCACGGATGTGACCGACCATGATCTCGAGCCGGGGATCATAGGCCGTCTTGCGAACCAGCGTGCCGCTCTTGCGTTTGGGAGATAGCCTTGCGCGATGCAGCACCTCGCTAACATAGATGTTGCCCAATCCAGCGATGATCTTCTGGTCGAGAAGTGCTGCCTTCAAGGGTGCCGCCTTGCCGCGAAATTTTTCAGCTAGATAGGGCGCGCTCAACTCATTGCCGAGCGGCTCGATGCCGATGCCGCGCAGCAATTTGTGAGTGCTCGCGTCAACTTCGGCAAACAGGTCCATAATGCCGAAGCGGCGGGGATCAGTGTAGACGACCCTGGTCCCGTCATCGAGGCTCAGCACCACGTGATCATGGGTGCCGTTGCCTTCCTCCGTCCCGGTCTCGAAATAGAAATCACCGAGATTGCGCTTCGTCTCACGCGACGAAAAAACAGTAAAGCGGCCGGTCATCCCCAAATGCACCAGCAGGCAATCACCGGAGTCGAGTGGCGCCAGGATATATTTGGCGCGGCGCGACAGGTTGCAAAAGCGGCGTCCCGTCAAGCGTTGGGCAAAGCCTACCGGAAATGGAAAGCGCAAGCCATCGCGGCGCAGTGCAACGGCCTCGATGGTGCGGCCCTCGAGCACGGGCTTCAAGCCGCGCATCACCGTTTCGACCTCTGGAAGTTCCGGCATGGCGAGACTTAGACCTGCTTCCGCCGAATCTGGCAAGTGGCGGCGCACCAGGCCTTTTCAGCGCGATCATTTGCGGGCATAAGGCGCTGCTTTCCGAAGGGTGTCCCGATGTCCAAGTTCGTTCCGCGCGTTTTCTCCGGCATGCAGCCGACTGGCAATCTTCATCTCGGCAATTATCTGGGCGCCATGCTGAACTGGGTTCGCATGCAGGACACCCATGAATGCATCTATTGCGTCGTCGACATGCACGCCATCACCGTGTGGCAGGAACCGGCCGATTTGCGCAAGGCGATCGTCGACGTCACCGCCGCCTATCTGGCTTGCGGGCTCGATCCGAAGAAGAGCGTCATCTTCAACCAGTCCCAGGTGGCGGAACATGCCGAGTTGGCGTGGATTCTCGGTTGCGTGGCGAGGCTCGGCTGGTTGAACCGCATGACGCAGTTCAAGGAGAAGGCCGGCAAGGACAAGGAATCCGCCTCGATCGGCCTCTATACTTATCCCGTGCTGATGGCCGCCGACATTCTCGGCTATCACGCCACCCATGTGCCGGTGGGCGAAGACCAGAAGCAGCATCTCGAACTGGCGCGTGACATCGCCAACAAGTTCAACCTGGATTATGCCGAGGCGATCAAGGCGGCAGGCATCGAAGACGGCCAGTTCTTCGTGGCGCCCGAGCCCTTCATCACCGGCCCGGCAACGCGCGTCATGTCGCTTCGCGACGGCACCAAGAAAATGTCGAAGTCAGACCCTTCCGACCTGTCGCGCCTCAACCTCACGGACGATGCTGACACCATCGCCAAAAAGATCCGCAAGGCCAAGACCGATGCCGAGCCGCTGCCCTCCGAAAAGGAAGGTCTGAAAGGCCGGCCCGAGGCTGACAATCTGACAGGCATCTATGCCGCCTTCTCGGGCACGACAGTCGAGAGCGTGCTGGCGCAGTATGGCGGCGGGCAGTTCTCGGTGTTCAAGAACGCGCGGGCCGATCTGGCGGTGGCCAAGCTTGGCCCCATCGGCGATGAAACCAAACGGCTGCAGGCGGATCAGGCCTATGTCGCATCGGTTCTGAAGGACGGCTCCGAACGGGCCCGCGCCATCGCCGCACCGATCGTCCGCAAAGCCCGCGAGATCGCCGGTTTCATTGTGTCGTAAGTGACGGCGTTTCTGCCACCTGCTTCATTGCCGCCAGGCCCTTCTCGAAGTCCTTGCCGATCATGTTGTCCATGTTCATGAACAGGCCCATGAGCTTGAACATGAAGGGGCTGGAGCCGGTCATGACCCAGTTGACTTCCGTGCCGCCATCTCTCGGCGTGAGATTGAAGACCGTCTTGTTCCGGGCTTTCCACGGCGCCATGAACTCAAGGTCGATATCAACTTGCGATGGCGTCACGCTCAAGATCTCCATGCGCCCCTGGCCCACTTTCTTGTTGCCGCTCCACTGATAGATGGCCCCTTTGCCGGAGGTTGCGCCGGACAGGGTGCGGTTGAGATTGGGATCGAGCTTCTCCCACGGCGACCATTTCGTCCATTCGCGGAAGTCCTGCAGAAGGCTCAAGACCTTGTCAGGCGGCGCGTTGATCACCGCCTGCCGGGCCACGCGAAACGTGCCGGGCTTTGACGCTGCAAAGCCAAGCACGCCCAATATCACCAGCACCGCGATAACAATCAGAGTCGTCAGCATGTCGGCGTCTCCTCTCATGAACGCCGTGAAGCCTACAGGCTTGTGAGATGGTTTTCCAGCTTCTCCAGCGAACCCTTCCAGCCTTCGCCGGCGCTGGCGAAGTTGGCAACAAAGACAGCGCGTTCTTCGTCCGTGGCGTTCTCCGGCGTCCAGGTCAGGGAGAAGCGGCTGCGGTTCTTGCCCAATTCCTCAAACTCGAAAACCGTCAGCATTTCGAGAGGCCACTTGCCATCGAAGAAAGGTGCTCGCACCAGCCCGGCTTTCTCGTCGGAGAAAGAGTTGAGGAAGACGATTCGCTCAGGCACCTTGATCTCGCGGAACGCGAAGCGGCCCCACATGATGGCACCATTGCCCCAGTCCATGCCGTAGTGAAACAATCCGCCCACACGGAAATCGAGACTTGGCTTGACGATGGTGACGCCCTTCGGGCCCCACCATTGTACCAGATGCTTTATGTCGCTGAAGCACTCGAACAGCAGGGCACGGGACACATTGAAGTCGCGGCTGAGGCTAAAGATTTCCGGGTTTTCCATGCTATTCCTCCGTAGGCAGATCAATGTTCCGAGGCGATGAAGGCGTCGAGCCGCGCCAGATTCTGGTAGCCACCTTCGACTGCACCGAAGGCAACATAGTTCGGTCGCTGGGCAGCATCGGCGAGGATCAGCCGCAGCGAGACACGCGTCTTTCCACCCTGCGGCGCGAAGCTGATCACCGCCTTGAACAGGGCCGGATGATCGGCATCGGTGCCATGATCATAGGCGATGACGCGGCCAGTCTCGATTGAGGTATAGGCCACGTGGTTGGGGTAGTCGGTGCCATCTGGTCCATGCATGGTGTAGACCCAGGTTCCGCCGACGCGGAAATCCATGTGGTGCGTCGTGGTGGTGAAGCCATTCGGGCCCCACCATGTCGCCATACCCTTTGGATCGGAGAAGGCGGCAAAGACTTTTGCCACAGGTGCAGAAATCATCCGCACAATGTTGATCTCGCGCTCGTTGTCTTTCAACGCATTGAGCAGGGGCTCGAATTTGCCGAGGCACTCCGACCAGCCACCTTCATGGCCATCGCGGGATTCATCTGAGTCAAATCCGGTCTGGAGGAATTCCATGCGAGTCTTGCCGTTGTTGTCGGCGAAGTCCACGGTCACCGTGGTGACGGGGCCGGGTGTGCCATCCTCATCAAGCCAGGCATGCGTGAAGACCAGGCGCTCATTCGGAACGATCTCCGTGTAGGTGCCGGTCAACCTCATGTCGGTACCATCATGCGACCGCATGGTGGCATGCCAGGTTCCACCCACCCTCAATTCGGCGCCGGAGTCGCTGATGGTGAAATCATCCGGACAACTCCAGCGATCCATCAGATGCTTTTCCGTCCACATGCGGTAGACCAGCTCACGCGGTGCATCGAAAACCCTCACGATACAGAGCGAGATGTCTTTCGGTTTCTGGGTGCTAGCGGCTTTGGTCATCGGGCTGTCCTTTCTGCAGTTCGGTCAAATAGTCCTCCAGCCGGTCGAAGCTCTCGTCCCAGAAGCGGCGGTACTGCTCGAGCCAGGAGGAAACGTCCTTCAGGGGTTCCGGCGCCAGCTTGCAGGGGCGCCACTGGGCGTCGCGGCTGCGCTCGATGAGATGCGCCTTCTCGAGAACCTTCAAATGCTTCGAGACGGCGGGCAGGCTCATGGCAAAGGGCTGCGCCAGTTCGGTCACCGAGCGCTCGCCACTTGCCAGCCGGGCGAGGATGGCGCGGCGGGTGGGGTCCGCGAGGGCGGCGAAGGTAACGCTGAGACTGTCAGAGACGGCGGCGACGGACATCTGTTTAACTGTCAGGTTAATTAACTTGTTGGTTTATTACTGCTGCAGATCTGACCTGTCAATCCCAATCGCAGTTTGAAATTATTCTAAACTGGCCTATATCAATCCCGACCAGAGGAATCGGACATGTTCATTCAGACGGAAGCCACGCCAAACCCCGCCACGCTGAAATTCCTGCCGGGCAAGCCCGTTCTGCCAGGCGGCACGCGCGACTACCGCGACGCCGAAGCAGCGTCTGAATCGCCGCTGGCCCAGAAACTGTTTTCGGTCGACGGCGTGTCGGCCATCTTCCTCGGCCAGGATTTCATCACGGTGACCAAGTCGGGGGCTGAGTGGCAGCATCTTAAGCCCGCCGTCCTCGGCATGATCATGGATCATTACCTGTCGGGCGCTCCGGTGCTGCTCAATGCCGATGCCGCGCCAGACGCGGCGAGCGAGGAATTCTTCGACGCGGCGGATGGCGAGATCGTCACCACCATCAAGCAGCTTCTTGATACGCGAGTGCGTCCGGCAGTAGCGCAGGATGGCGGCGACATTACCTTCCACGGTTTCAAGGAAGGCGTCGTCTTCCTCAACATGAAGGGTTCGTGCGCCGGTTGCCCGAGTTCGACCGCGACGCTTAAGCACGGCATCGAGAATCTGCTGCGGCATTTCGTACCGGAAGTCAGCGAAGTCCGCGCCGTTTGACGGCAGACCTGGTTGCGGCCTATCACGCCGCAGCATGATGATCCTTGGTATCGATACGGCGATGGCCGCCTGTTCCGTCGCGGTGATCGACACCGGTAGCGGCAAGGCGCTTGCCTCTGCGTTCGTTGCCATGGAACGCGGTCACGCCGAGGCGCTTGCCCCGATGGTCGATCAGGTCATGCGCGAGGCAGGCATAGCCTTCTCGGCCATTGACCGCATCATCGTCACAACCGGCCCCGGCACCTTCACCGGCGTCCGCATCGGCCTTGCCATGGCGCGCGGACTTGGCCTGGCACTCGACATTCCCGTCGTAGGGATCGACACGTTGTCGGCCATCGCTGCCAATGACACGTCGGGGTTCCCCCTTCTCGTCGTGTCCGACGCGCGCAATGCGCAAGTCTACGCTGCTCGCTTCGATGGCGGCAGACATCTCCAGATGGCGCCTTGCGAATTATCCGCCGGAGAGGCTCTCGACCACCTGCCGACGTCCGGCTTGCTTCTCGGCACAGCGGCAGAAACGCTCGCGGCTGTGAGCGGCCGCGCGGACATTCAAGTGTCGCCCGCAAGCAACCTACCGATCGCCGCCACGTTCTCGAGACTCGCCGCAGACGTTTCAACGCCCACGAGCATGCCGTCGCCGCTCTATCTCCGGGCGCCCGATGCCAAGCCGCAAGCACTGATACTGCGGCGGGCAACTACACTCGCTTTTCAACCCGCCGAAGCGCACGATGCGCCCTTGCTCTCGTTCATGCATGCCGAAGCCTTTGACGCCCCATGGTCCGCCACTGAATTCGCGTCACTTCTTGCAACACCGGGTGCATCAGCCGTGATTGCCGTCGAACTGGGTGAGCCCGCTGGTTTCGTCTTCACTCGCACGGCGGCTGACGAAGCCGAGATTCTCACCGTCTGCACCAGGCCCTTCGCCCAGCGGCGCGGCGTGGCAGCAGCGCTTCTCGATCATCAGTTCACGGAGCTTTCCCGCCATGGCGTCACCCATGTCTTCATCGAGGTCGCCGCCTCGAATGTTGCCGCCCGCGGACTCTATGACAAGGCAGGCTTCGCAATGGCCGGTCTGCGCAAGCTCTATTACAACAACATCGATGGGTCGCGGGACGACGCCATCGTCATGCGCCGGGAATTGACACCTTGAGCCGCCTTCGGCCCGCCGTCATCCTAGCAGTTTTCGCGGCTGTGACGCTGCCCCTGATGCCAGTGCAGCAACTCTTCGTCTGGACCTGGCCCGGCATGGCCAGAGCTTTTCCGATGTATTACCACCGGCTCGTCTGCCGCATTCTCGGTATCCGGCTGAAAATCATCGGCTCGCCGCCAACAACCGGACCGACATTGATTGCCTGCAATCATGTAAGCTGGCTCGATATCGTGGTGCTGAGTGCCGTGGCGCCCTTGTCCTTCATTGCCAAGCGCGAGGTCAATGGCTGGCCGTTCTTCGGCAGCCTTGCACGGCTGCAGCGCACGGTGTTTGTCGATCGTGACCGCCGCCACGCCACCGGCAATGCCCGCGATGAAATGCAGGAGCGGCTGAAGGACTCCGACATTCTGGTGCTGTTTGCGGAAGGCACCTCGCATGACGGCCATGCGGTCCTGCCGTTCAAAAGCGCCTTTTTCGGTGCGGCGGAGTATGAGGGCGTGGTGGTGCAACCGGTATCGCTGGCCTATTCCGGCCACCGCAACCTGCCGATGCCGCGACGGCTGCTGCCGCTTTACGCTTGGTACGGTGACATGGACCTGGCGCCGCATCTCTGGGAAGCCCTGAAGACTGGACCGATCGAGGTCACCGTCGTCTGTCATCCGCCGCTGTCACTGAGTGGTGAAATGAACCGCAAGGCGCTGGCCCAGCACGCCGAGACCCAAGTGCGGCGTGGCGTGGCGCTGGCGCTTCACGATCCGGCGAAATTGGGCTAGAGGCTCTCCCCATGCAAACCGCCGACAAAAAAGTCTTCGTCAAGACCTATGGCTGCCAGATGAATGTCTATGACAGCGAGCGCATGCGCGATGTGCTGGCGCCGCTGGGCTATGCCGAGACCTTGAGCCCGCAAGACGCTGATCTGGTCATCCTCAACACCTGCCACATCCGCGAAAAGGCGGTGGAAAAGGTCTATTCCGAACTGGGCAAGCTGCGCCTGATGAAGGCTGAACGGGACAGCCAAGGCAAGTCCATGATGATCGCGGTTGCTGGCTGCGTGGCGCAAGCCGAGGGCGAGGAAATCGTCCGCCGCGTTCCGGCCGTCGATCTGGTGTTCGGGCCGCAGACCTATCACCGCCTGCCACAGCTTCTGGCGCGATCCAAAGCTGGTGAGCGCCGCGTCGTCGAAACTGAGTTCCCGGCCGAGGACAAATTCGAGGATCTGGCGGCGCGCAACTCTCCAGCGCGCGGCGTTGCGGCTTTCCTCACTGTGCAGGAGGGCTGCGACAAGTTCTGCACTTTCTGCGTCGTTCCCTACACGCGCGGTGCCGAATTCTCGCGGCCCGTGGCGCAGGTCATGGCCGAAGCCCGCAAACTCGCAGCGCAAGGTGTGCGCGAGCTCACGCTCCTGGGCCAGAACGTCAATGCGTTCCATGGCCAGGGTGCCGATGGTAACAATGTGACGCTCGCCGGTCTTGTCGCCGAACTGTCACGGATCGAGGGTATCGACAGGCTTCGCTACATGACGAGCCATCCTCGCGATATGTCCGATGACCTGATCGCCGCCCATGCCGAAAACCAGAAACTGATGCCCTATCTGCATCTCCCGGTGCAATCCGGCAGCGATGGCGTTCTGAAGGCCATGAACCGCGGCCACACGGCGGACGATTATCTTCAGCTCATCGCCCGCTTCCGGCAGGCCAAGCCGGATATGGCGTTGTCTGGCGATTTCATCGTCGGCTTCCCGGGCGAGACCGATGCCGATTTCCGGGCGACGCTCGATCTGGTGCGCCATGTGAAATATGCCGCCGCCTACAGTTTCAAGTATTCGCCGCGTCCGGGAACACCCGCCGCCGAGCATGACGCCCAGATCGGCGAGGCCGAGAAATCGGCGAGATTGCAGGACTTGCAAGCGCTGATCCACGGCCAGCAGACGGATTTCAATGCGGCACAACTGGGCCGTTGCCTGCCTGTGCTGGTCGAGAAGCCGGGCCGCGAGCCTGGCCAGCTGGTCGGGCGTTCACCCTATCTCCAGGCGGTGCATATCCAGGCCGGCCGGGAGTTGATCGGCCAAATTATCGATACCCATATAACAGCTATTGGAACCAACAGTCTTTCAGGCCATTATGCCCATGCGGCTTAACGACGGAGAAACGATCCTTTGAATCCGCCCATCACTGCGGCCCAGCTCGGCAGCCCCAAACCCGGCACCCGGACTGAAGATTCAGATATTCTCACCCTCTCGTTTGACGATAACCGATTGTTATCATTGCTCTGTGGCGAGCATGACGAAAACCTGGCGATCATCGAGCACCGGCTCAGTGTCGATATCACTCCGCGCGGCAACCGGTTGGCGGTGCGCGGCAGCGGCCAGGGGCGTGATTCGGCCCGTGATGTCCTGATGTCGCTTTACAACCGCGCCCGGCGCGGGCTCGATGTCACCAAGGGCGAGGTCGAAGGCGCCATCCGCATGCGTGAGGTTGCCGACACCAATATCCCCAGTGGCGCTGTCCGCACGAGGCGCAAGCTGGTCATGGCCCGTACGCCCACCCAAGGCACCTATATCGAGGCCATCCGCAAGCAGGAACTGGTGTTCGGCATCGGCCCTGCGGGCACCGGAAAGACCTATCTGGCAGTGGCCTGCGCCGCCGAAGCGCTGATGAATGGCGAGGTCGACCGCATCGTCCTGTCACGCCCTGCCGTCGAAGCGGGCGAGCGCCTGGGCTTCCTGCCCGGCGACATGAAGGAAAAGGTCGATCCCTATCTCCGGCCGCTCTACGACGCGCTTTATGATGTGCTGCCGGCCAGCCTCGTTACCAAGGGCATCGCCGAGAACCAGATCGAAATCGCGCCGCTGGCATTCATGCGCGGCCGCACGCTGGCCGGTGCCTTCGTCATTCTCGACGAGGCGCAGAACACCACGCCGCAGCAGATGAAAATGTTCCTGACCCGCCTTGGCGAGGGCAGCCGCATGGTGGTGACCGGCGATCCCACCCAGGTCGATCTGCCGAGTGGCATCAGCTCCGGCCTGTCGGAAGCCGTGAGCGTGTTGAAGGGCGTCAGTGGGATTGCCACCGTGGCCTTCCAGAACGCCGATATCGTGCGCCATCCGCTGGTTGGCCGCATTGTCGCCGCCTACGACAAGAAAGCGCCCAAACCAGCCAGATGACCATCTCCGTCGAAGTCGAGGACGAGGCCTGGGCGATACTCCCTGGCCTCGAAGCGTTGGCCGAGAGCGCTGTCAAGGCCACACTTGCCGCCTGTCGTGTGGCAGAGGCGGAAGTCGATGTCTTTGTCCTGTTCACGGATGATACTGCAATCGCGGCAATGAACGCCGAGTGGCGCGGCATGGCCAAGCCCACCAATGTCTTGTCGTTTCCAGCGCCCGATGACATGCCATTGCCGCACGGCGAACCGAAATTGCTGGGCGATATTGTGCTGGCCTCGGGCGTCATCGCGGCGGAAGCCCACGATCAGGGCAAGACGTTGCACGATCACTGCGCTCACCTTATTGTGCACGGCTGCTTGCACTTGCTGGATCACAACCACGAAGTTGAGGCGGAGGCTGCCGTCATGGAGCAGCTTGAGATCGAAATCCTGAAAGGATTGGGCATTTCCAACCCCTATGAGCGAGAGTGACAACAGCAACGGCCTGAGCCCTTCCGAGGGTCGGCGCGACAGCCTGTGGCGGCGTATCCGCAACAGTTTCGGCGGCAACCGCGACCGGGGCTTGCGCGAAAGCCTCGAAGGCGCGCTTGACAGCCACGAAGCCCAGCACCCGGGCGAAAGTGTCCGCCAGGAAACCAAGTCGATGATGCTCAATATCATCGAGTTCTCCAAACTGCGTGTTGACGACGTCATGGTGCCGCGTGTCGATATTGTGGCGATCGACGAGGCCGGCACGATGCGCGATCTGCTGGAGAAGTTCATCGACGCCAATCACAGCCGCGTACCGGTCTACCGCGAAACACTCGATGGCGTCACCGGCATGATCCACGTCAAGGATTTCATGCGCTGGATGACGTCGAAGGGCGCCAAGAAAAAGAAAACCACCAAGAACGAAAAGCCGGTGCTCGCGGGCCTCTCGCTTGCTGCCTCCGATCTCTCGACCCCGGTGAAGCAGGCGGGGCTCAACCGCGAGGTGCTGTTCGTGCCACCCTCGATGCCCGCCACCGATTTGCTGGTGCGGATGCAGGCCAGCCACACGCATCTGGCAATCGTCATTGACGAGTATGGCGGCACCGAAGGCCTGGTGTCGATCGAGGACCTGGTCGAGGTCATCGTCGGCGATATTGCCGATGAGCACGACACTGACGAGGCCGTCGAGATCAAACCGCTGGAAGACGGTCTCTATGCCGCCGATGGCCGCGTCGATCTCGTCGAACTCGAAGCGTTGCTTGGCGTCGACCTTCTCTCCGACGAGGAGGAAGAGGAAGCTGACACTTTGGCGGGCCTGGTCTTCAAGATCGCCGGACGAGTCCCCACCCGCGGCGAAATCATCCGCCACGACTCAGGTCTCGAATTCGAAATCCTCGAGTCGGACCCGAGGCGCGTGAAGCGGGTGCGGATCAATGCCAAGAGCGTTGCAGGCGGCGCGGTGGAAACGAGCGGCGAAGAGGGCACGGGATAACGGAATCGTCCGTTCACGCGCCATTTCCATCCCTCATTTTTTTCGGCACTCTGGCGAAAACCGGAACCCAGCTTTGTCAGCAAGGTCCAATTCACTTGCCCGCCGTTCTGGCGAACGCCAGAATCGAACTTTTTTGGCAATACACTTGTGAAGTGATCAATTGCAGACAATGGAGGATTATTAAGGGCACTGTCATCGCAACAAGGACCACTATTGGGGACTTGCACGGGACACAGATGGCTTACATTGCCAACCCTGAGAGCAAGCAATTCCGTCCGAGGCCTCGATGAAAGAATCATCAGCTACCCTTTATGTTTCAGTGCTGTTAATGCAATTGGCCAGTTCAACAATTGCTCTGTCCGCAGCACTTCTGCCATCACATGGCAGTCCGGACTATTGTCCACCGCGATATCTGACTGGCGAGGAGTTAGCGCTGGAAGAAGCATTTGTCGATATGGGCGATAAGCCCTACGATCCATATGGCTTTCCTGAGTTGGAACGGAAAGCCGCCGTAGAAGTACAGAATTGGGACCAACCAAATTCTCCGAGCGCAATCGTTACGCTTCTCAGTGAGCTCGACCAAAGAGGCTTCAGCAGATTGGAAAATCCACCATCCGTCATTTGCGATTATGATGCCTCGACTATCAGATCGCTTCTTTGGCTTGCGACCAAGATAATATGGAAACAACAAGAGCGAAAGCCAATCGACGCGCACACATTTCTGGCTGTGGCCGACATCGGTATTATTCGATTTTGGGAGAAAGGATTCAAGGAAGGGCTCTATGGTTTGCCTCAAGACATAAAAATGGCCGAGTGCTGGCGAAAGAGCAATGTGGCAGGACGCAAGAATTGCATGGCAAAGCGTCCGGACATTATAGCTGACCTTGATCAAAGAATTGCAGAATTTGGGCCAAAGCTGTGAAGCAGTGATACGTAAAAAAATATCGATTCCGGGATTCAGGCTACAGTGCTGGATTGTCACTACAATTTTGTTACCGCAGTCCACCCGATAATTAAGTGCACTGTCGCCGTAACCTCGAGACAGGATAGTTTCAATCAGCTAAACGCCTGATCAATCGGCACGTTTGAAAGAAGCACCCTTGAATACGATTGGCCATAGGCCGCCCCGGATTTTACGTTGAATAGTGCCCAGAGACTGCAGCGGATAAACAGTGCGACACGGTCCTGCTCAGCATTCCAACGAATTTCGATTTCGTCTGGTTCAAAGCTCAGCCTGCCCTTCACAATTTGAATTGCGCCGTCGATTCTGCCATTTTCACCACTGGCAGAAAGCCTATAAAGATAGAAACAACCGACCTCACCATCATACTCAAAGACACCCGCAAAATCTCCCGCAGGACTTGACGCCTGCATGAAAAGATCATTCGTCATGTCTAGTTAGATTACAGTAAAAAGTCTGCGAAGTCAGCGAATTTCATTATTTGAAGCAGTTCTTATCGGCGCCTGACTTCGATCAGAGTTGCGGCGATCGAGTTGCAGCACCGTGCATCATCTCAACGGTCCGCCACTGCCTTTCGCGGATCGCGAGCGATCTGGAATCAAAAGTAAGAAAGCTGGGTTCCCGCTTTCGCGGGAATGACGCCTAGGGGGTGAGTGCTGGGGCATTGGGATGCAAGGTGTGTGCTGGTTTTAAATCGCCTGGTGCGTCAGCTCCCTCCGCCTTCCGCCGCGGCCTTTTGCGCGGCTCTGGCGAGGAACCTTTCGTCCATGCGCTGCTGGGCTTCATCAGTGCCGTCGTGGAAGGTGCCGAACCAGCGGTCAAGCGGCAGCATGCCGTCGCCGCCGTAGTTGCATTCGAAATATTTGTGGTGGAGGTAGTGGAAGAAGTCGCCGGTCTTCACGCCCACGCCATCGGCGAGCACCACGCGCTCGAAGCCGGAGTGGCTGGCGGCGGGTGTCAAGGCCGCGTGCTGCAAGTGGAACAGCGCGTGAATGGGATGCGACGGGAGCACCCAGTGGATCAATATGCCTGACCAGTACCAGAGATTTTCGACAGGGTGCATGGAGAGGCCGGAGAACGGCCCGACATTGACGTTGTTGTGATGCACATAGTGGATCCACCGGTAGATGGGACCCCAGTGGCTGATGCGGTGCACGGTGTAATAGTGAATGTCGCGGATCACCGGCACCAGGCACATCAGCACCACGAAATACACCGGGTGTTCGGAGATCGACACGAAGGGAATGCTGCCATTGGCATAGAGCCACAGCGTCAGCACTTCATAGGCCGACCAGATGGGCACGGCGCCGATGATCGTCCAGAACAGGTTGTCGAGTGTCTGGTTTCTGAACAGGAACAGTGGATTGTTGCTGGCCAGCCATCTTGTGGAGTGTTTCCAATCGGTGCCCTGGGCGCGCTTCACATAGAACCACAGGTGCCAGAGGCCTTCCCAGGCCAGGATGAGGACGAGATTCCTGATGGTGACGTAAGCGATCCAGCCGAGTTCGAACGTCTTCATCTGCTCCAGCGGCGGGGTGAACCAGATCCAGATCACGGCAGGGACCGCCATGTAGAAAATGCCCCAGGGCAGGAAGAAGCCGGGATAGCCGAAAAGCCACTTGAGGAAGGCCAGCGGCCGTGGCGGCCATTCGAGGATCGGCGCGTAAGCCAGAGGTTCGGGCGGCGTCCAGTCGCCACGCTTGTTGCGCTTGCCGTCGAACCTCGTGTCCATGACGGAAGTCTAACACAGCGCGATTGCCAGGCAATGGCGAAGCTGCATACGCCACATGCTGCAATGCAGGCCGATTGCGGTTGACGCTGGCGCGGCTTCATCGCCACAGTGTTGCCGACAGTCATCAGGGAGCGGCAAGACATGGATGTGGCAATCATCACCGGCGGGACGCGCGGCATCGGGGCGGCGATTGCAACGGCATTGGCGAAGCGCCAGGTGCGCCTCGTGCTCAATGGCCGCACGGAAGACGGCGAGGTGCGAAAGCTGGTGGCCGACTTGCGGCAATTGACAGAGGTTCGCTTTGTGGGCGGCGATGCAAGCAGCGAGGCAACATCCGTGGCGCTGGTGAAGGAGGCAATGGAGGCTTTCGGGCAAGTTGACCATGTGGTGGCGGCGGCGGGAGGAGCACACCCGGGCAAGATCACCGATCTTTCGGTCGAGCAATGGATGGAGGCCTTCAACATTCATGTGCATGCGGTGTTCCACCTGTTCCGCGCCGCGCGGCCGGCGCTCGCCGCGCGCGGTGGCGCCTTCCTGATGGTGGGATCGGTGGCTGGACGGCGCGGCTGCCCTGGGGCTGTGGCGTATCAGACGGTGAAAGGGGCTTTGCCGCAAATGGCGCGGGCGCTGGCGCGCGATCATGCGGCGGAGGGCATCCGCGTCAATGTCGTTGAGCCCGGCATCATCCGCACACGCTTTCACGCGGCAATGACGGCGGAGGCCGAGCGCAACAATCTCGACAACCGCATTCCGTTGCGGCGCTTCGGCACGCCGGAAAATGTGGCCTCAGCCGCTGTCGAACTCTTGACCAATCCCTTCATCACCGGCGAGACACTGGTGATCGACGGCGGCATGTCGATGCGGATGGTGTAGTTACCGCTCCGCATGCAGTTCTCGGGTCCGGGTGTCGCGGGACGGCGGAGAAGATCACGGCACCGCCTGACCTCCAAACCGCGCGTCGGTGACGTCTGCGGTGTTGACGGCTACGCCTTCTTTGGCGGAGCAGATGGCGGCCATGGTGGTGCGGATTTCGCGCAAGCCATCGCGGCCGGTGTAGCGGGGAGGCTTGCCGCTGGTCAGGGCAGCGATGAGTTCGTTGATCTGGTTCAGGTGGGCGCGGCTGTAGTAGGAAACTTCCGACTGCCAGATGTCGTCGCCGCCTTCATCGAAACGGAAGGTCTCGGTCAAGCCCTCCTTGCGATGCAGCACAATGTGCGCATCCTTGCCTTGCCACTGCAGCCCCTTGCCGCCCTCGCCCAGCACCTCGATCATGCCCTTGTCACCGATGACACTTGCGGAAAAACCGTACATCGGATCGTATTTTCCGTTGAGCGCCTCGGCGCGCATCCAGATGCCTTGGGCTGCTGGGTCGTCATAGGTCCAGGTCATGATCGGAATGTCGCCCGCCTCTTCAGGCTTGTAGATGTTCATCTCGGCGGAACCTAGCGTGTGCTGCTGTCGATCCTTCATCCACGAGATGTCGGATTTCAGCGCATAGACTTGGCCGATCCTGGCACCCTTCATCAGATACTCGGCGGTGGCGAAGAAATGTACGCAGTGATCGTACATCCATGGGAAACCGGCGCCGCCGGCACGCTTTGAATCCATGCGCCAGCCACGGTGATCGCTGGTGATGGCGCGGCCAGTTTCCAAAGCACCCTGGCGCTCGATCCAGGCGCCAAACCGCTGGCGGATCTGCGAGGGCTTGCCGATCTCGCCCGCATCAATCAGCGCCCGGGCCTTCATGATCGACGACATGAAGATATAAGATTCGCCCACCATCAGCGTCAGGCCGCGCTTCTCCGCCTCCGCGCAAGCCAACTGCCCTTCTGCAAGCGTCATGCAGAAGGGTTTCTCGCAGAGAATGTGCTTGCCGGCTTGAGCGGCGGCGATTGCCATGGGAATGTGAAGGATGGTCGGCGTGGTGATGTCGATGGTGTTGATGTCGCCGTCCTTCAGCATCTCGCCGTAGGATGTGTAGACTTTCCCGATGCCGTATTTCGCGGCGATGGCCCCGGCGCGCGCCTTGTCCAGATCGCAGACGGCCACGACTTCGGCGTCAGGATGCGCCACATAGGCCTTGATGTGCGACTCGCAGACGAGCCCCAGGCCGACAAGGCCCACCTTGACTTTCGAGACTTTCATCGCGCGCGTCCTCCGCTGCCCGGCGTGTTATGCCGTGTTTTGCACGGGATGTCATGGCCGTCGAAGCGATCATCCGCCAGAGTCCACTTTCGGATGGCGGTGACAGAACCTGACTGCAGTCATTGAAGGAAGGGAACAGGCAACTGGCCTCAAAAAAATCCCTCCGCCTCACGGCCTTCAACGCGAAGCCAGCGAAAATAAGCTGGACCCTGACTTTCGTCAGGGTGACGGAAACAGGAGAACGCGCAATCTTGTCTCATTCCACCGAAACCATTCCCCGATGCCCGTCATTCTGGCGAAAGCCAGAATCCAGCTTGGCATACGGCGGGTTTCGGTGATGGCTGGCACTGTCATCGCAATCCAACCGCAACCCTGTTTATCGGTGCAATGTAATTAATCCTGAGCCAAGCCAATTTCTTGGAGAAGTGTCTGAGCCCTCTCCAAATTACCACTCCCAGTTTTTCCCGCCTTTCGAGCGGCGATTTCAGAACGCCAATCGGCAACTTTTTCGACTTGGGCCAACCAATGCGCAGTAGCAGCAAGTTCCAAAACAGTAGAAGTTTGACCGGAGAATTTCTTAAGGAAGCGTTTGGCTTCATTCGCATCTAGCTGGCCGAGTTTATCGGGCGCAGCGGTTGTAGTTTTGAACGTGCTGTATGGTGCGCCATCAGACACGCGGAAGTTCACAACTTCCTCGATGTTTCCCCAAAACTTTGCGTCTGTGACAGCATCGGAGACGCCTTCGGAGTAAGGGCCATAGTGATGGTATTCAAATGGAATGCCACCGCCCATGCCAAGCTGCTCCAACAGGTAGACAACTTTCTGCATGCGTATACGGCCGACCAACTCACCACCTGACAGCGCAACTGCACCTACGATTAAGTCATCAAACTGCTGCATGTTCCTCTCCCGTGACACTCATGACCTTTTTTCGGTCGCTTTCGTTAAGAAAATAGTAACGCAAAATCTCTTGCTCTTCAAATAGGGCCGCAACAGGCTTCGAAAGCGACGTTACATCGACTACTTTTTGACCCTTCCTCCGGATGTATACCCGTTTATGCGGTTTGACGGTTTCCTTGCTCGGGTCTTTGTAGATTGAAAGCGGCGCTCTGTCCTCGAACACTGTTTTTCCCAATTCACCGCCGAACTGCTTGACGATGAACTCACGGCGGGCCTTGTCAACCGCTTGAGGATTGACGGTGTCGATGGCTACACCCCTCATAATCCCACGGGAGCAAATGCGATCGGCAAATTCCTTAATGCGCCCTTGTCCATTCTTCGCCGAGATTTCCATTGCGCTCCAGACCACAGCGTCATCCAGAGCAAAGTAATCATCCAAATCGGGCTTCTCCTTCGAGTAGAATTTGCGAAGTGGATGATCTTCAGGCACAGCTAGATTTGCTTTGTCACCTTTTGCGGCTTCCGTGCTGAAAGCCAGCAAAAACGCGGTAAGCATTTGCTCGATGCCGCGTGTAGTCTTATGCAAGTACACTTGTGCGTAAAGCTGAAAGCGTGCCAAAATAAAAGTTTCGGCAGCCTGTAAAGCCTTTTCCTCGAAAGCAAACACTTGAATGGTGTTGTCCTGATTTTCCTCAACATCCTCTCCGCTGCTGACTGGAACATCGACAACGCGCAGATTATCGAGCAGCCATTCGAAATCAATCGCGCCCGCCCCTGAACCTGTCATCAATCGATCACGCCGGAGGTAGTCGAGACGGTCGGCGTCAAAAGAACTTGAAACGACTGAAGAGTAAAGATCTTGTTCTTTGCCGCGAAGCATTGCTGCAATATCATCAGCAACAGAGCCATCCCCACCGAAAGTGTTTTTCAGAATACGCCGGATGTTGCCGTCTTTTCGGCAAATGAGTTCAGCAGTCCAGTCTTCGTGGTCGCGGTATTGCTCTTTTGTCAATCGGGCCTTCTCAGCATTTTCAAATGCGTGACTAAACGGTCCGTGACCAACGTCATGAAGTAGCGCTGCCAGTAGTGCCGTCTTTGCTCTATGGGGTTTTTGTTTGTCGCTAGGAACATAACGCTCCGCAACCTTCATTAAGTCCCGTGCGATATGGAACACTCCAATTGAATGAGCCAGGCGAGTATGAGTTGCACCTGGATAAATGAACTCCGAGACGCCAAGTTGCTTCACACGCCTGAGCCTTTGAAACTCTGACGTATTGATCAATTCCCACGCTGCACGGTCAACCTCATCACCGAGATCAAACTTGATAAGGCCATGAACTGGGTCACGGATGCGCTTCAATTCTGACATAATGCGAAACGGCTATAGAACAACCTGTGATTTGGCAAGTTGCGAGGCATCGCCCTCAAAGCTCAGAACACCCCTTTCGGTGCCAATGTAGTTAACTGTCAGCTTCGAAATTTGCCGAAACCACCCAGTCAGCTCGAACTGCTCAACCCTTCAACAGCGCCATAATCTCCGCCCCCAATTGCAAATCCGGCACGTGGCCGAAAATCTGGCGGCGGAGGTTGCTGTCGCGGTCGATCAGCAGCAGGGTCGGGGTGCCTTGCATGCGATAGCGCTGCATCGTTACGGGGATGGGGTTCTCCGGCATCTGCGGTTGGTCGATGGCGACGGGAAAGGACACGCGGTTCTCATGCAAAAACGCCTTGAGCGAGACCGGCGCCATGGCGTCGTGATGCTCAAACACCGTGTGGAGGCCCAGCACCGAGAGTTCGGCGCCCTTGAACAGGGCGTGGACCTCACGCAATTGCGGGATGAGTTGCGAGACGCAGCCGGGGCACAGCATCTGGAAGGCGCCGGCGACGATGACGCGTCCGCGCAGAGCCGCCAGCGTCAAAGGCTGCTCGCTGTTCAGCCACTGGCTGACCTGCCATTCCGGGGCGGGTTGAACATCTTCGGTCATCGCAAAAGAATAGACACTTGTGCCGCTACTTTCAGCAGGCATTTTGGGTTCGGCTGAAGAGGCTCTCACCGTTTGGCAAGACGGATGGTCCGCTTTCGCGGACCATGACGGGGCGGCGGGTAGAGTTCCAACCTAGCGCGGCGAATAGGCCCAGTAACAGACTTGTGCGTTGTGCGAGCCGTCGTAGCAGACCAGCACCTGGCCGGCCTTACGCTTCAAGGTCTGGCTTGCCGGGATTTTGCGGAACTTGCCGTTCCTTGCCTTAGCGTAGACCGTCTCGCACACCGTCCCCAAGCCGGTGTAGCGGCATTCCGTCCAGTAGCCGGCCTTCAGCTTGAAGGTCGTGCCCTTCGACGGGATTTTCTGGAACTTCGTTTCGGCTGAAACAGCGCTTCCGGCAGCAAGGATTGCGGCGCAGACGGCGGCGATGGCGAGAGCGATCAGGCGTGTGGTCATTTCCGGCAAAACTCCAATGTTGTGCCCCCACGATGGAGTTAAGATAATTCCGGGCAAGCTTGCAACCTAAAATTGGAATCGGTGCCGCAACTTGCCGGATTACTTGGCACTCCGTTCCGGTTCCCGCCAGTCCTGACGTTCTCCGGGCTCACACCGCCGCCAGTGCAACCACCCTGGCTCACAGTGTAAAGTCATCGGCGGTGATCAATGCGACCGCGATTCCGGAAAGCAGGATGGTGTTGCCGGAAAAGGCAATGAGCGCGCCTTCCGCTGCGGCGGTGACCGACAGCTGGCCGAATGCGTTTAGCCCGGTGACATTGCTCAAATCGAACTTGTCGATACCATCCTGAAAATCGGCGATGCGGTCGGCGCCCCAGCCATCGGAAAAATCGAAGCGGTCGAAATCGGCACCGCCGGTCAGCGTATCGTCGCCGCTGCCGCCGATGATCTGCTGGGTACCCGCATGCCCCGTGATAGTGTCGTTGCCGCCATCGCCGCGCGCCAGATCGCCCGCAAAGGCAAAGAGGGTGTCGTTGTCTTCTCCGCCCAGCACCAAGCCATTGCCGCTGCCGGTCAATTGGTCGTCGCCGCTGCCGCCGGTCAGCCAGTCGCCGCGATTTTCCGTTCCTTGTCCACCGCCGGTCAGAACATCGTTGCCGTCATCGCCCTGGATCTGGTCGAATCCCGTTCCGCCATTGATAGTGTCACCCCCCGCTCCGCCGCGAATGCCGTCGTCGCCACTGCCACCGGACAGTGTGTCAGCACCATCGCCACCTTCGATGACCAGGCCGTAGGCGACGCCAGCCCCGTCGATCTGATCATCGCCATCGCGGCCCTCGACGCGCTCGACCAACGTTCCGAGTATGGTGAAGAAGAATCCGGTTTCGTTGGTCAAGGCTTGGGCCACGACCGAATCGTCGCCGGCGCCGCCCGAAATCCTGTCGCCGTTACCGGCGCCAAAGCGATCGTCATCGCGCCCGCCAATCAGGATATCGGCGCCCGCGCCGCCGATCAGAACGTCATTGCCGCCGTTGCCACTGAGCCGGTTCACCTCGCCGTCGCCGGTAATGTGATCATCAAAGTTTGTGCCGCTGACCCATTCGATGCTATCGAACACATCGCCCGCCGCATCGCCGCCCGTGCCGCCCGACCCGAGATCGAGTATGACGCCGATGGTGCCGCCGCTGTAGCTCGCGATGTCGGTGCCGAGTCCGCCATTCAATTGATCGGCCGCTTGGCCGCCGTTCAGCCAGTCGTTTCCGTCATTGCCGTTCAAGATGTCGCCGTCCGCGCCGCCAAAGAGGAAGTCGCCGGCGTTCGTGTCGCCGCCATTCAACGTGTCGCTGCCCCCGAGGCCCTGCAAGACGTAAACGTGTTTCCTACCGAGGCCGGTCATTTCATTTGCAAGCTCGTTGCCGATGCCCACGTAGGTCGAGGCCGTTGCGCTTAACAGGGAGAGGATGACGAGATTCTCGACATTCAGGGAGAGCGTGACATCGGAGACAGTGGACCTAACCGTATCGATCCCTTCATCCGCAAACTCGGTAACGACATCGCTCAGACTGTCTACGGAGTAAGTGTCGTCTTCCGTGCCGCCACGCATCGTATCGGTCCCGCCAGCGCTACCGCCAAACAGAAAATCCATGCCGGCGCCACCGATCAGAAGGTCGCCACCGTCGAATCCGCGGAGGATGTCGTTGCCGCCGAAACCGCGCAAGATATCCACGGCACTGCCGCCCCTGATCTCGTTGGCGGCATCGTTGCCGTTGCCGATGAAGAAGCCGGTCCCATCGAATGTGAGGTTCTCGACGATTGACCTTGCATCATTGGACAGGTTGAAACTTCTGTTGGTACGAATTTCATCGATGCCGCCCGCATCGACCGTCGTGCCACCCGTGGAGGGGATCGACTCGGACACCGTATCGCCGGCATTGTCGATGAAGTAGATGTCGTCACCTTTTCCGCCTTCCATGACATCGGCGCCAATGCCGCCATCCAGAATGTCGTCACCACCAACGCCAGTGCCGAGCAGCGTTTCGCCGGTCAAACGATCGTTGCCTGATCCTCCAATCAGCGTATCGCCTCCCGCACCTCCCTCAAGATTGTCATTGTCACCGGCACCGAGCAGCGTGTCATTGCCAATGCCACCAATCAACAAATTCCTGGCGGCGTTTCCGGTTATCGTATCGCTGCCCGATCCGCCCGTGGCATTTTCGATCACCGTGCCGACGGCGAGCGTCATATTGCCAATCAGGCCGCCGATGTTCGAAATCGTGCCGGTCGTCGAGGCGGCCTCGGCAACTGTCAAGTCGATTGTCTGATTGGCGTTGTAGCCCGAGAAGTTGAGCGTATCGACGCCGCCATCGTCGATGATGCTGAAAGCGGTTTCATCGGCGTAGACCCGGAGATCGCGCATGACCTGGCTGACGTTGCCCGCGATGTTGGGGCCAAAGCCATAAACCGTGGCCCCCAGGAAGGCCGAAGAACCATAATAGGCGCGCAAAGCCTCCCAGTCGGCCGCCATGCCGGTGATGAGGAATGCTCTGTTTGCATCGATGACGGTGTTTTGAGTCTGATCGATATAGGACATGATCGACTGCTGCCAGCTATCGTTCAAGTAATGATTGGAGTTGTTGCGGAAATCCGGATCGGTGGTGTCGGTGACGAAATTCACCGTTCCGTCGTAATTGCCGGTATGGCCAAGGCCAAGAGCGTGAAAAATCTCATGAATGAACGTTTGATAAGTATGGTCATTGATGTCCGATGTGCTTTCCGACCAGGTCGGAACCACATTCACCCAAGCGTGGTCAATGTAGCGGTGGTTGTTGGTGCCGTTGCCCGATCCAAGCAAGCGGGTGTTTGCGAAAGCACCAGTTCCACGGGCGTCGTTATCCTTGAAGAACAGATCGACGTCTGTCCCGCTTGCGGTCGTTTCGACAAAGTTGATGTTCAAGACAGAGCCAATGTAATCGAGAGCGTGATCGACGAGGGTGCGCCTTGCCTGCGAGATGCCGTCGGTGTCGGTACCCGCTCCCTCGACATCGGAAAAGCCGGAAAAGTTATAGAGCAATGTGCGGTTGGCGTTGAAGCCGTCTCCGGCGGAATCGTCGAGGTTGAATGAGCGAAAGTTTTCGTTGATGGCCGTATAGCGGCCCTCACGCATGTAATCGGCGATCTGCTGGATGGTGAATACCGGAAGGACCGCACGGGCGTTCTCGCCGTCAATCTGCTCATAGCCAAACTGGGCGTGCAGGCCCGGATAGTCTTCCGTGGATAGCGGGTCCGTGGCGCCAATTCTGGCAGGCGAAAGTTCTCCGGACGCAAGGATCACTTGGTCTAAGTTCAAGCTCACACTGGCAGCGCGGGGAGTTGAAGTCATTCGATCCTCCAAGTTTGCTTATGCCGCCGATCGGCCGCGGTGCTGTCAAGCTGCTTGAATTCCGGGCAAGTAGAGCAACTGCCATGTTGCCGGGAGGCTGAGCGCGTGTCGTCCACTGAACGGTGGAGAGGGCTCGATTGTGATTTTGACTCAGGCCCGCCGCCGCCCTAGGCTTTCTTCTATTCGGAGATGTTGTTGCTCAGGAGCGCCCGGGGATGACCGCCGCCACCTCATTCGAACGGCTCTCGGACTTAATCGGCGCGATTTACGATTGCGCGCTGGAACCGGAGCTGTGGCCGCGCTGCCTCGAAGCCATGCGGCTCGAGATGAATTTCCAGAACGCCAGTCTTTCGCTGATCAAGATGCCCGAAGGGACGATGTTGCTCAATTTCAACACGGGAATCGAGAAGAAATGGCAGGACTTGCTTCCCGCCTACGGCAGCGCGGCGGTGGAACAATGGGGCGGGTTGGACAACATCTTTCGCTTGCCGGTGCATGAGCCGGCGATTCTTTCACACGTGCATGACCGATCGATCTGGGAGCGCCAGCGTTACTTCCTGGAGTGGGTCGAGCCGCAAGGGTTGAACGATGCCATGGCCATGCGGCTGTCGGACGACCAGATCTCGCTGGGGTCACTGGCTTTCGGCCGCAGCCGCTCCGCCGGTCCCATCACCGGTCTTGAGCTGAATATGGCGCGGCTGCTCCTGCCGCACGTGCAGCGCGCCGTTGCCATCAGCCGCCTGCTCGACATCAAGTCGCTGGAAGCCGCCAGCTTCGCGGCAACGCTTGATACGTTGTCCGCCGCCGTAATGCTGGTCGATAAGCAATTGCATATCATCCACGCCAACAGCGCGGCCAGAACGCAATTGGGGGCGGGCGGTTCGATCGGCAGTTATGGGGGCAGATTGATGGTCGCAAATCCCGCCGCTGGTGCCGCTCTCGCGGTTGCGGTGAGCCAGGCGGGCGAGGATGAGGCGCTCATCGCGCGGCGCGGCTTCGGTGTGCCGTTGCAAAGCGCGGACGGCAACCCAAGTGTCCTCCACGTGCTGCCGCTGAAATTCGGCGAGCGGCGGCCCGGCATCTCGCCCAATGCTGTCGCGGCGATCTTCATGGCACCCGCCTTATCCCCGCCATCGCCGCCAACCGAAGCCCTCGCCGCCCTCTTCGATCTCACGCCGGCCGAGTCGCGTGTCCTCGACCTGATCGCCTAAAGTAAGTCACCGGCCGAGATCGCTACGGCGCTCGGCGTGGGCCGGAGCACAGTGAAGACTCACCTGTTGCGGCTGTTTTCTAAAACCGGCACCCACCGACAGGCCGATCTCTACAAGATCGTGAGTTCGCTGCAGCGGTGGGGATAGCCCCGCGGAAAACATGGCGGATACGCTGGCCAGACTTTTCCTTCACAAGTTGGACAGCAAACCATTCGCCTTGGCCAGCGCGTCGGCCAGGCGGTTGCGGTCGGCTTCGGTCAGAGCCTCAAGAAGTTGTCCCGCCTGCCGCTCGCGCCGCTGCCCGGCTTGACGCAGTGCCAAGCGGCCTTCGACGGTCAAGGTGATGGGAGCACTACGGCGGTCGTCCGCCTCGCCACGCAGGATCAGGCCCTCGGCCTCAAGCTGGGCCAGGCTGCGGCTCAGGTAGCCAGCGTCCATGCCAAGCTCCGCCCCCAAGTCGCGGGCGAGGATCGACGAACGCCGCGGCAGGGCAGCCAGGACGCGCAGGGCGGTGCCGCTCTGGGCAGCGGGCGCTCCTGGTTGCAGCAGCCGGTCGCAGCGGGCCAGCAGCTTCACCAGCTCGCGGGCGGGAACGCGCTTGGGCGGCGGGGCGGGGGGTTCATGGCGGGGAACCGAGATGCGGATGATAGAGGTTTGGCGCATGACTGGAGAGGTTGCCGTAGAAGTTGACTTGAGTCAAGTAATTTGGTGCCAAATTGGCATGGTTTTTGCGGCAAAAGACAGCAAAATACGCCGCATTTCATACCATGCCACGGCGTTTTGCAGTAACGAAATTCCTAGTGATTTCAGTGTTAGGAATTGTTTCACGTGAAACATCGGATATAAACCGCCTTGCAGAATGTTCTGCAAATGTTCTTGACGGCTTTAACGTCCTCCCGTATCGTCAGATCATTCTTTTCACGGGTTGGGCGATGACATCTCGCGTGGCAACGGTAGCGTTCCAGGGTATCGAGGCGGTGGCCGTCGATGTGCAGGCGCAGTTCGTTTCGGGGCAGGTCGTGTTCAATGTCGTGGGCTTGGGCGACAAGGCGGTGGCCGAAAGCCGCGAGCGGGTGCGGGCGGCACTCCATGCCATCGGACTGGCGCTGCCGGGCAAGCGCATCGTCGTCAACCTGTCGCCCGCCGACCTGCCGAAGGAAGGCAGCCATTTCGACCTGCCGATTGCCTTAGCGCTGCTTTCGGCGCTGGGTGTCATCGCACCGGATTTCCTGTCGCGCTATGTGGTGATGGGGGAGTTGGCACTCGATGGCGCTATTCTTGGCGTATCGGGCGTGTTGCCGGCGGCCATCGCCGCCAACGCCAAGGACCTGGGGCTGATCTGCCCCAAGGTATCGGGTGCGGAAGCCGCCTGGGCCGGTGAGGACGTCGACATTCTGGCGCCGGAAAACCTCATCCAGCTGATCAATCACGTGAAGGGCACGCAAGTGCTGTCGCGTCCCAAGCCATCGCTGGCGCCGGAAGCCGGGGAATTGCCTGATCTGCGCGACATCAAGGGCCAGGAAGCTGGAAAGCGGGCGCTTGAGGTGGCCGCGGCGGGCGGTCATCATTTCCTCATGGTGGGGCCGCCGGGGGCGGGGAAATCCATGCTGGCGCAGCGCTTGCCGTCGGTCCTGCCGCCAATGGACCCGCGCGAAATGCTCGACATCAGCATGATTGCGTCGCTGGCCGGAGAGCTTTCAGGGGGCCAGCTGTCGAGGCGGCGGCCATTCCGGGCACCGCATCATTCGGCCTCGATGCCAGCGCTGGTCGGTGGCGGTTTGCGCGCCAAGCCGGGCGAAATGGCGCTGGCCCATCATGGCGTGTTGTTTCTCGACGAATTGCCGGAGTTCCAGCCGCGCGTGCTGGAAAGCCTGCGCCAGCCGATGGAGACCGGCGAAGCGGTGGTGGCGCGCGTCAATTACCACGTCACCTATCCGTCGCGCTTCCAGCTGGTGGCCGCCATGAACCCGTGCAAATGCGGCATGGCGGGCGAACCGGGGCATACCTGCCGCACAGGTCCGCGTTGCGCCAGCGACTACCAGTCGCGGATTTCCGGGCCGCTGCTCGACCGCATGGATATCCAGATCGAGCTGCCAGCCGTCAGGGCCTCCGACCTGACGCTGCCGCCGCCGAAGGAATCGAGCCGCGACGTGGCGGCCCGCGTCTTCGCCGCCCGGCAGATTCAGCTGAAACGCTTTGCGGCGCTCGGCAAACCCAACCTCCGCACCAATGCTGAGGCCGATGGCGCCATGCTGGAGGAAATTGCCACGCCCGATGCCGCCGGATTGAAGCTGTTGCGCGAGGCGGCGGACGCCATGAACCTGTCGGCGCGCGGCTATCACCGGGTGCTGCGCGTCGCCCGGACGCTGGCCGATCTCGACGGCTGCCAGCACGTGGCGCGGCTGCATATCGCCGAGGCCCTGAGCTACCGGCAGCGGCTGGCGGCCTTCCAGGCTGCTGCTTGAACTTATCCACAGTTTAGGCGGTGTTCACCCTATCCAAGGGCCGGTAAGGCTTTTGCAATCGCTGCATGGCAAGGCTTGGAGCAATGCGAAAGCCTGCCACGCCAAGCCCCGCCGACACCTTGCCCGCAAGCCCGGATGCGAGGCCGGAGGATCACGATCTTACAGAAGCGCTCTACCGCCTGGCGCGGCCAGAATTGGGCTACGGCACGGTGATCGCCGGGGCCTCGGTGATCATGGTGCTGAGCGGCATCTGTGTGGCGATCGCCTTCTCGTCGGAAGCCACTCATTCCCTGCTCGGCCTCACGTTGGCGGGCCTCATCATGTCGGTCGGCGTGACGGTTGGCGAATTCTACTGGCGCCGCGGCACCACACGGCGCATGGCGGCGCTGGCCACCGCCGCTTCAGCCCTGCAGGAATCCCAGCAACAGGCGGAAGCCTCGAGCCATGCCAAGTCGCGCTTCCTTGCCACCACCAGCCATGAAATCCGCACGCCGATGAACGGGGTGATCGGCATGATCGGATTGCTGCTGGAAACACCGCTGACGCCCGAGCAAAGAAACTATGCCCGAACCGCCGAAGCCTCGGCCCGGGCCCTGCTGTCGATCGTCGACGAATTGCTCGACGGTTCCAAGGCCGAGAAAGAGGATTTGAGTGCCGCCAACCGGCCAGTCGATCTGCCGGCGCTGGTCGAGTCGGTCACCGAGCTTCTGGCACCGCGCGCCCACGCCAAGGGCATCGAGATTTCATGCTTCGTTTCAAGCCTGCTTCCCGACCGCATCCTCTCCGACGAAAAGCGGCTGCGCCAGGTGCTCTTCAATCTGTGCGGCAATGCCATCAAGTTCACGGCGAAAGGCGGCATCGCCGTTTCGGTGCTGCGCGATGGCGAGGACCATCTGCTGCTGCGGGTGGATGACAGCGGCATCGGCATGACCGAAGCCGAACTTGGCCGCGTCTTCGAGGAATTCACGCAAGCAAATGCCGAGACCAAGCGGCTGTTCGGCGGAACCGGGCTTGGGCTGGCGATTTCCAGGCGGCTGGTGACGGCCATGGGCGGCGATATTTCGGTGACCTCGGTGCCGGGCTCAGGTTCGCAGTTTGACGTGCGGCTGCCGCTGGTGGCGGCGGCGGAACACGTGCATCAACCAATACTCGATGGCCGCCGCTACCTCATCGCCGCGCGCCGCACGATCACCACACGGCATCTGCTGCATACGCTGGAAGAGCATGGCGCAACGGTCGAGTGGGCAGAGACAGCCGATGAGATTTGCCGCGTGCTTGCCACGCCCGAACCCGCTGCGGTCGCTGTGATTTGCGATGCGGCCCATGCGGACTTGTTGCGCGGCTGGGCGGCAGAGGCTGAAGACCGGCCGGTGGCCCGCCGCATCTTTGTCATGGTGCAGACCGAGGAGCGGCGGCAGTTCAGCGATCTGCTGTCGCATCCGTTCTCCGGATATCTGCTGAAGCCATTCCGCCGCCAATCACTGTTGCGGCTGATGACGCAGCGCGACGAAAGCCAGATCGCGGCGGCGGTCGCCGACTTGCGCGGCATGGTCAAAGGCAGTGGCCCAGGGCGAAATATCGCCGTAATCCTGGCCGAAGACAATCCAGTCAACGCGCTGCTTGCCCGTACCATGCTCGAGCGCGCCGGATGCACGGTTACCCATGCGCTCAACGGCCAGAAGGTTCTCGACATGATCGATGCCGGCAATCAGCCGGACATGATCGTGATGGATGTTGAAATGCCGGTGCTGAACGGCCTTGAAACAACCCGGCGGATTCGCACACGGGAAGCCACGCGCGGCTTGCACCGCATTCCCATTCTGGCGCTGACCGCCAACGCGCAACGCGAAGACATCGCCGAATGCCTTGCGGCCGGCATGGACGGGCATCTGTCCAAGCCGTTCGACCGTCAGGATCTTGACGAGGCGATCACCCGGCTGGTGGCGCGCCAGCCTGCAGCTTAAACGTCACGGAACTTTCATAATGCTCGGGTCTGTGGCAAATAATCCCAGAACGGAGTGAGAAACCTGTCCGAAACACCAGACATCCGGGCCGAGCGCGGCAATCTGATCTTGCGTCAGGCTGCGGGCGCGGACGAAATTGAAGCGTGTCAAAGGTTGCGCTATCGGGTGTTCTATGAAGAACTGGGTGCGCATGCCGACGCTGACACCAAAGCCAGTCGCAGGGACCACGACCGGTTTGACGCCATCTGCGATCATCTTGTGGTGGTGCGCAGCGATGGCGACACGCAAGCGGGCGGCATCTGGCTCAAGGACGGCGAACTGATCGGCACCTACCGCTTGCTGCGGCAGGAAATTGCCGCAGCACACGGCGGCTTTTATACCCAAGGCGAATTCAACATCGCGCCGTTGATTGCGGCACATCCGGATTTGCGCTTTCTCGAACTTGGGCGCTCGTGTGTTCTGAAGCCTTTCCGCACCAAGCCGGTCGTCGAACTGTTGTGGCAGGGCATCTGGAATTACGTGCGGGCCCATGACCTGCATGTGATGCTGGGCTGTGCCAGCCTTGAGGGGAACGATCCCGAGGCCCACGCCCGGGCGCTGAGTTTCCTTGCCTATAATGCCGCGGCACCGGAAGCTTGGCGGGTACGGGCGCTTGATAGCCGTTACGTTGAAATGAAACGCTTGTCAGCCGAAGCCATCGAACCGAAGCAAGCGCTGCGTGAACTGCCACCGCTGATCAAGGGCTATCTCAGGCTTGGATGCTACATTGGCGAAGGTGCGGTCATCGACCCGCAGTTCAACACTATCGATGTCCTCATCGTCCTGCCGGTGTCAGCCATCAGCGAACGCTACTTTGCGCACTTCGGCAAGGCCGATGGGCTTTCGGGGTAGACGGGGCGTGTTCAGACAAAGGTGATTTTCAGTCCCCCTCCCACTCGTGGGGAGGGGTTAGGGGTGGGGGGTGGTTGGCAGCGAGACTCGCGGACCCCCACCCTCAATCCCTCCCCACAAGGGGGAGGGAGGAAACACGATACCCTACCGATTGATATCATAAGCCGCGATGGCCGCGAGGTTGAGGATTTCGGAGGCGGTGGCCGACATCGAGGCGATCTGCACCGGGCGGTCAAGACCAGTGAGCAAGGGGCCTACGACCGTGACGCCGCCCAGTTGCTGCAGCATCTTGGTCGAGATCGACGCCGAATGGGCGGCGGGCATCACCAGGACGTTGGCTGGACCGGTGAGACGGCAGAAGGGATAGAGCGCCATCGCCTCGCGCGACAGGGCGACGTCAGCGCCCATCTCGCCATCATACTCGAAATCGACACTGCGCTTGTCGAGAACCTTGACGGCGTTGCGGACATATTCCGAACGCTCGCCACGCGGATAACCGAAGGTGGAATAGGAAAGGAAAGCGACGCGCGGTTCATAACCGAAGCGGCGGGCGACACCTGCCGCCTCCTGGGCGATGTCAGCGAGTTCTTCGGCGGATGGCAGTTCATGGATCGACGTGTCGGCGATGAACACCGTCTTGCCACGGACGAGCGCCATCGAGACGCCAATCGGCCGGTGGCCCGGCCGGTTGTCGATGGCGCGGCGGACGTTGTCGAGTGCTACGGAAAAGTTTCGGGTGAGGCCGGTGACGAGACCGTCGGCATCGCCCATCGCCACGATGCAGGCAGCAAAGATGTTGCGGTCCTGGTTCACCATGCGCTGGCAATCACGCAGCAGGAAGCCATTGCGCTGCAGGCGCTCATACAGAAAGTTGGCGTAGTCGATGTTGCGGTCCGACACGCGCGCATTGGAAATCTCGACATTCTCGTGCAGCTCGAGGGCGCTATTGGCCAGGGTTTTCGCGACCTCGGCTTCCCGGGCGATGAGGATGGCGCGGCCGAGGCCGGCACTGGCAAAGGCATTGGCGGAACGGATCATGCGATCCTCCTCGCCTTCGGCAAAGACGATGCGCTTTGGCGAGACGCGGACCTTGTCGAAAACGCTCTGCAGCGTGCCGGCAATCGGATCGAGGCGGGCCGATAGCTTATGGGCGTACTCGTCAAGATCGGCGATGTGGAGACGGGCAACGCCGGTTTCCATGGCGGCCCTGGCGACGGCGACGGGAATCGTCGAGATCAGCCGCGGATCGAAAGGCACCGGGATCAGATAGTCGCGCCCGAAGGACGGCCTTGAACCATGATAGGCGGCGGCGACTTCGTCCGGCACGTCTTCTCGCGCCAGGCCGGCGAGCGCTTGCGCGGCGGCGATCTTCATCTCGTCATTGATGGTGCGGGCCCGGACATCAAGGGCGCCTCGGAAAATATAGGGGAAGCCCAGGACATTGTTGATCTGGTTGGAATAGTCGGAGCGGCCCGTTGCCATGATGGCATCAGTGCGGACCTTCAGCACGTCCTCGGGCAGGATTTCGGGGTCGGGATTGGCCATGGCGAAGATGATGGGATTGGCGGCCATGCTCTTGACCATGGCCGGGGTCAAAGCGCCGGCCACCGAGAGGCCGAAGAACACATCGGCACCGGCCATTGCATCGGCCAGCGAGCGCGCTTCCGTTTCGGCCGCGTGCGCCGATTTCCACTGATTCATGCCTTCGGTGCGGCCCTTGTAGACCACACCTTTCGAGTCAGCGAGAATGACATTGTTGTTGGGCACGCCCAGCGATTTGATGAGTTCGACGCAGGCGATGGCGGCAGCGCCCGCACCATTGCAAACGATTTTCGCTGTTTTGAGATCGCGGCCGGTCAAGTGCAGCGCATTGATGAGGCCTGCCGTGGCGATGATGGCAGTGCCGTGCTGGTCATCATGGAAGACCGGGATGTCCATCAGTTCACGGAGCTTCTGCTCGATGATAAAACAGTCGGGCGCCTTGATGTCCTCGAGATTGATGCCGCCAAAGGTTGGCCCAAGATAACGCACGGCAGCGATGAAGGCATCGACGTCCCGGGTATCGACTTCGAGGTCGATCGCATCGACATCGGCAAAGCGCTTGAAGAGGACGGCCTTGCCCTCCATCACCGGCTTCGAGGCAAGCGCACCCAGATCGCCGAGCCCCA
>JANLTS010000405.1:0-2726 GCA_031363045.1 Hyphomicrobiales bacterium | reverse complement strand
CGCACTGGCCACCATCGCCATTAGTCTTGCCGTGGCACGCCGCTTGCAGTCGCGCATCACCGGTCCCATCCTGTCACTCACCGCGGCAATTCAGGACATCCGCACCACCAAACGCTATCAGGGCTCCGCCATCCGCGAGGCGGACGGCGAAACCGGTCTCCTCGTCGACAGCTTCAATGCCATGATCGAGGAAGTGCGCAACCGCGACGATGCGCTCGAAAGGCATCGCCAGACGCTCGAAACCACAGTCGAGCAGCGCACCCACGAGTTGCGGCTGGCACGCGACCAGGCCGAGACCGCGAACCAGGCCAAGTCAAGTTTTCTTGCAACCATGAGTCATGAAATCCGCACCCCGCTGAACGGTCTGATGGTTATGGCGGAGCTTCTCGAAGGTGCCGGTCTCGACCAACGCCTGCAACGCTATGCCGAGGTCATCGTCAAATCCGGCCAGAGCCTGCTCACCATCATCAACGATATTCTCGACCTGTCGAAGATCGAAGCCGGCAAGCTGCAGCTCGAGGCCATTCCGGTCAATCCAGCGAGTATCGCAGATGACGTCACCAGCCTGTTCTGGGAAAAAGCATCCTCGAAAGGCCTTGATCTGGCATCCCGACTGGCACCGGGCATGCCGCTTGCGGTACTGGCCGATCCCATCCGCCTCAACCAGATTCTCTCCAACCTGGTCAACAACGCGCTGAAATTCACCGAACACGGCCAGGTGCTCATCTCCATGCAATACGCCGCCGGGCATCTCGTCATGGCGGTCACCGACAGCGGCATTGGCATCCCGCAGGCGAAGCTCGATGCCTTGTTCGAAGCCTTCTCGCAGGCCGATCAGACCATCACTCGTAAGTTCGGCGGCTCCGGTTTGGGTCTAGCCATTTGCAAGCGCCTGGCCGAGGCCATGGGAGGATCGATCGGTGTCAAGAGCGAACTCGGCAAAGGCTCGACGTTCTGGGTCCGCTTGCCGGTACAGGTATCAAAACCGGATCTCAAGACCGTCAACACCGGATTGACAGCGGCGATTGCCGTCGATGGCCTCGCCACCCAGTCATCACTTGGAACCCACCTTGCCGGCGCGGGCTTCGGCGTCAGCATCATCGGGACTGACGCGCCACAAGCCGATATCGTCTTTGCCACCGCCCGCCGCCTGAAGGACCTCGCCTTACACTCCGGACAGCGTCCGCGTGTCATCTGCCTGAGTTGGATTGGCGACTCCGATGGCGATACCGCCATCGCCGAAGGCCGCGCCGATGACCTGATGATCCTGCCGCTCCGCCAGGCCGATATTGCCGAGATGATCACCCGTATCCACACCGGCACATTGCGTGGGCTGGCTGTGCTCGAACGCCGCGTCGCCGGCAAGCGCCCGCTGGCCAGCTTCAAGGGCCGGCACGTCATTGTCGCCGATGACAATGCCGTCAACCGCGAGGTGATCATCGAGGTGCTGCGGCAGATCGATGTCAGCGTCGAAGTCGCCGTCAACGGCCGCGAAGCGGTGGAGATCTGGAAGCGCAGCACCCCCGATCTCATCTTCATGGATTGCAGCATGCCAGAGATGGATGGCTACGCGGCGACCCGCGAAATCCGCGCCCACGAGGCGCTGGCGATCGCCGGCGGTCACACGCCCATTGTCGCCTTGACCGCCCACGTGGCGGGCGATGATGCCGATCAATGGCGCCGCGCCGGAATGGATGCCTATATGACCAAGCCCTTCGCTCTGAAGCAGATTGTCGCCTGTCTCGAGACCTTGTTCGCCGGCCAGCCGATGGCCACTGTGGCGGACTCCGCCGTTGCGGACACCACCGTCATTCTCGATTCAGGTGTCCTCGCTGAACTCCGCAACATCGGCGGCAGTACCGCCTTGTTCTACCGTGTCCTCGATCTCTTTGCCGGCCGTGTACCACAGGCGGTGGACAGCGTCAGCGCGTTATCGGAGGGCGGCGACACAAAGGCCCTGGCTGATGCCGCCCACGCGTTGAAATCAATGTGCGCCAACATTGGCGCCTTCCGGGCCGTCGATGCCTGCCACGCGCTGGAACGCGCCGCCCGCACCGGCGAAGACTTCGACGCCGGTCAAGGCGTCGCCAGCATTGTCCAGGAGATCCGCCTGGTGATGACCGAAGTCCAACGCCTCCGCAAGGCCGGCTGAGCATATTGGGGCAGGCTTGCGTGTTCGACGCCGGACTTTTCAGTTTGCGAATTGCCGCACCTGTCAATCCTGCAAGGGCCGGAGTTAAGCGACCCTGCCCGGGAACAGAAGTTTGACCTGCTCATAAAACATCGTGGTGAAGAGTTTGAAACCGTCCTTGGATGGATGGAGTTCATTATGCCAGGATGCGGCATCCGGTGGGAGCGTTCCGGGTGTCTTGATGAAGGATACCTTGTTGGCCTGGGTGAGGTCGGTCAGCATGCCGGCGAACTGATCGATCATCGACTTAACAACTCTTTGCGCGGCGGGCTGCGATGGGAAACTCTTGACATCGAACGTGGGTTTCAACCATGGCCCAAGATGGCAAATGCCGCGGCCATTGGGGATCGCATAGTCGTAGGCATGAAACACCAAATGGGTGTTCGAAGACAGTTGATCCCGCAGGGCAATGACATCCTCATAAGCGGCTCGGACAAGGGCGAGGGCGGCATCGAAGCGGCTTTGTATGAGATGCTGCTCTGGCGTCTTGCTCTCGTCCCATTGTCTCACCCAAAGAGCCATGGGATCGCCGACG
>JANLTS010000359.1:0-2648 GCA_031363045.1 Hyphomicrobiales bacterium | reverse complement strand
GCGTCGCCGTCATTGCCATTGAGGAAATCGACGCCGAATTGACGGGCGGTGGCGGCGTTGACAATTTCCAGGTCGATGAGGGTGCGGGACGGATTATCATCCATGACTTCACCGATGACGTCGACACGCTGCTGCTCGATGGCGACTTCTTCCCGGGCAAGACGGTGAACCAGATCCTCACCAGGTTCGGTTCAAGCTCGGGCGGCGACAGCGCCATCGACCTTTCCGGCAACGGAGCGGATTCGCCGCGCATCATCCTGCTGGGCGTCGATAATATCTTCGATCTCAGGGACGATATCACTATCATCTGATGGACTATCAAACCCAATTCTCCATGGCAGGCCTTGAGCCTGCCACCCAGACTTTCGGATCGCTCCCTCGCTGAAAGTCTGGGTCACCGGCTCAAGGCCGGTGATGGAGAGTGGGGAAGAAATCACCCTTCAATCTTCGAAAAATCCGCCACCTCTTGTGTCGCGGCGCGGATGCGGCTCAACAGGCGCAGGCGGTTTTCGCGGTACGAGACATCGTTCACCATGACATTTTCGAGGAAGGCGTCAACCGGCGCGCGAAGCTTAGCGAGAGCTCGCATGGCGGCCTCGAAATCCTCGTGCTGGATGGCGATGTGGGCCTGGCCGCTGGCGATGGTGATGGCCGAACTGAGGGCCTTCTCCTCATGTTTTACGAGCATGACGTTTTCGACGGCGCCGTTGTAGGTCACGCCATCCTTCTTCTCCTCGATGCGGAGAATATTGGAGGCACGCTTGACGCCGGCCAGGAGAATCTTGCCATCCTCGGTCTCTAGGAATTTCGACAAGGCCTCAACGCGCTTGACGATCATCAGCAGATCATCCTGATTGCCGAGCGCGAAGACGGCATCGATCAGGTCGTGACGGGCACCCTGCTCTTTCAGGTAGACCTTGAGACGGTCGGCGAAAAAGGAGAGGAGGTCTGGGATCGCGACGTCCGCTTGCTGAAAGGTTTCTAGTTCTTCATACTTATTTCGCTTTATTCTCTCTTCATTGCGAGCGGCAATTAGCTCATTGTGCAAGTCATACGCAATGACTGACAGCTTCTTGAGTGGAAGACGAAGTAACTTTTCAATTGCAGTTCTGATTATTCCGAGAGAAGCTCGCCTTAGTGCATACGGGTCCTTTGAACCTGTCGGTTTTTCAATAATACCCCAGAAGCCGACCAGCGTGTCGAGCTTGTCGGCCAGCGCCACGGCTTGGCCGATTTTCGAGACCGGGATCGAATCGCTGGGACCGACTGGCTTGTAGTGATCGCGGACAGCACCGGCGACGTCCGGGTCGATGCCCTGATCAAGCGCGTAGTAATGGCCCATGAGGCCTTGTAGTTCGGGAAATTCGCCGACCATGCCGGTAACGAGATCGGCTTTGGCCAAATGTGCCGCGAGCTTCACCTTCTCGACATCGGCGCCGATGGTCTTGGCAATCTCTCCGGCCAGCTCTTCGATGCGCTTGACGCGGTCGCCCTGCGACCCAAGCTTCGCATGGAAGGTGATGGCGTCGAGTTTCTCCGCCCATTTTTCGAGGCTGACCTTGCGGTCCTGGTCGTAGAAGAACTTGGCATCGGACAGCCTGGCGGCGATGACCTTGTTGTTGCCGGCGATGATGGTCTTGCCGCCATCCTTGGCCACAAGGTTGGCGACCATGAGGTAACGGTTCGAGAGCTTGCCGGTGCTGGCGACCTTGAGCGCAAAACATTTCTGGTGGTTCTTGATCGAGGTGGTGATGACCTCCGGCGGCACGGCCAAGTAACTTTCATCGAATGAGCCCATCAGCACCACCGGCCATTCGACGAGACCGGCGGTTTCCTTCAGCAGGCCCTCGTCCTCGATCAGTTCGAGACCTTGCGCAAATGCCAGATTGCGGGCTTCGGCGCGGATCGTCTCGATCCGCGTCGTGGCATCGACGATGACCTTGTTGGCATGAAGCTTCTGGGCGTAGTCCTCGAAGCGGCGGACTTCGATTGATTGCGCGCCCATGAAGCGGTGGCCGCGCGTGGTGTTGCCGCTGCTGATGCCTTCGATCTCGAAGGGCACGACTTCGCCATCGAATGTGCAGATGATCGAATGCAGCGGGCGTACCCAACGCATGCTGCCAGAACCCCAGCGCATCGACTTGGGCCAGGGGAATTTGCGGATGGTTTCTTCGACCACTTCAGCGATGACCTCGGTGGCGGCGCGGCCGGGGCGGCGGATGACAGCGAGATAGAACTTGCCCTTCTTGTCATCCTGCACTTTCAACTGGTGGAGTTCCAGGCCGGTGGATTTCAGGAAGCCGTCGATGGCTTGCTGGGGCGCATCGACACGCGGGCCTTTGCGTTCTTCCGCCACATCGGCGGCCTTGGCATCAAGTCCCTCGACCGAGAGGACGATGCGGCGGGCGCCACCATGTGCCTGGGCTCCTTCATAGGTGAGGCCTGCCTCGACCAGCGCATTGGTGAGCATCGCGCGCAGATCGTCCGCCGCCTTCTGCTGCATGCGGGCGGGGATTTCTTCGGAAAAAAGTTCGAGCAGAAGTTCAGGCATCAGGGTTCTCCGGGCGGGCCCGGGGATTAGCAGCATGGAGAAGGGTTGTCACTCTTGCAGGAAACGGAAAGAGCCCTCATCCCCCTTCGGGACCTTC
>JANLTS010000301.1:0-1854 GCA_031363045.1 Hyphomicrobiales bacterium | reverse complement strand
AGAAGCTGATGGAGGCGCAGCAGCTGTTGTGGAACAACTACACCCAGCTCTGGCAGAACGCCTGGGCCAAGATGCTGGGCCAACCGTCAGAGCCCGTTGCAGCCCCCGCCCGCAGCGACAAGCGCTTCAAGGACAAGGACTGGCAGGAAAACACCGTCTTCGATTTCCTCAAGCAATTCTACCTGATCTCGGCTGGCTGGGCGCAGGACTTGGTGAAAAACGCCGAGGGCGTTGACGAGCACACCCGCCACAAGGCGAAGTTCTATGTCGAGCAGATCGCCAATGCAGTGTCGCCGACCAATTTCGGCATCACCAATCCGGAGGTGCTGCGCGCCACGCTGGCCAGCAACGGCGCCAACCTGATCGAGGGCCTGAAGCATCTGCAGGAAGACATGCAGACGCCGGACGGGCGGCTTCGCATCAAGCAGACCGACATGACGGCCTTCGAGATTGGCCGCAACATCGCCATGACGCCCGGCAAGGTTGTATTCCGCAATGAGACCTTCGAGCTGATCCAGTATTCGCCGACCAGGGCCGAGACGCACGAGTATCCGCTCATCATCTTCCCGCCGTGGATCAACAAGTTCTACATTCTCGATCTCAATGCCAAGAAATCCTTCGTCAAGTGGGCGGTGGACCAGGGCCAGACGGTGTTCATCGTCTCATGGGTCAATGCCAACGAAGCCCAGGCCCGCAAGAGCTTCTCGGACTACATGCGCGAAGGCTTTCTCACTGCCATACAGGCGGCACTCGATGCGACGGGGGCACCCAAAGTCAACGTCATCGGCTATTGCATCGGCGGCACGCTCACGGCTGCATCGCTCGGCTGGATGGCGGCGCAGAATGACCAACGCGTCAGCGCCGCCACGTTCTTCACAACGCAGGTGGATTTCGAGAAGGCCGGTGATCTCCTCGTCTATGTCGATGAGGAACAAGTGAAGTGGATCGAGGGCCGCATGGCCGACAAGGGCTACCTTCCTGGCACTCGCATGGCGGACGCCTTCAACCTGTTGCGCTCCAACGATCTGATCTGGTCCTATGTCGTCAACAACTACATGCTGGGCAAGGACCCGATGCCCTTCGACCTGCTCTACTGGAACGCCGATTCAACGCGCATGCCGGCGGGTGTACAGTCCTTCTACCTGCGCGAATGCTACATGGCCAACAAGCTGGCACTGGGCAAGATGGTGCTCGACAATGTGCGGATCGACCTCAAGAAGGTGAAGATCCCGGTCTATAATCTGGCGGCGCGCGAGGATCATATCGCGCCTTTGGCCAGCGTGTTCCGCGTCGGGCGTTTCATGGGCGGGCCAACGCGGCTGGTCGTCTCGGGCTCCGGCCATATCGCTGGCGTCGTCAATCCGCCGGAAGCCAACAAGTATCAGTATTGGACCAATGACACCTGGGCGCCGACGCTCGAGGAATGGCTCAAAGGCGCTACCGAACACCCGGGCTCCTGGTGGCCCGACTGGGCGAAATGGATCGGCGACAAGTCCGGACCGCTGGTTCCAGCTCCCACACCGGGCAGCGGCAAGCTCACGGTCATCGAGGATGCACCGGGGTCTTACGTGCGGGTGCGGGCGGAGTGAATCTTGAGGTAGTGGTTAGCTCCCTTGATATTCAACTATCTTATAAAAGTTCTCTCGATCCGTTTTTGGAATCTAAGGCAATTTACGATGTCGCCAGAGCTTTAATTGCATAACTTGTTTGAGCGGTGCCGCAATCTCACTCTTCAATCTTGGTTCAACATTTTTCCTTGACAGTTTATTCCTAATATGACTATAGTCCTTGCATTCCATCCCCTTTGGGGTCCTGCTCATGACGGTGAGCTCGGATGGGGTGGAATGGCAGGCC
>JANLTS010000286.1:0-1954 GCA_031363045.1 Hyphomicrobiales bacterium | reverse complement strand
CGAGTCTTTCCAGCACGGTCGTTCGCGAACTGTCGGTGAACACCGCAATGAAGATGATAACGCTGATGACGAGAGGATAGATGTAGGGGTTGGCGTTGGTCATCACGAGGCCGTTCTCGACTGTCTGGATCAGCACCGCGCCGAATACTGTGCCGAGCACGCCACCACGTCCGCCGAACAGGCTGGTTCCACCCAGCACCGCTGCGGCAATCACCGGGAACTCCTTTTGGAAGCCGAACGTCGATGAGGCAACCGCCACCTGGCTTCCCGACACAAGTCCGCCGACCGCGGCGCAGACACCGCAGATGCAATAGACAGCGAACACCACACGCTTCACATTGATACCGGCCTTGGCCGCCGCATCGGGATCAGCACCAATGGCATAGACCTGCCGCCCGAACGTCGTCATCTTGAGCACGATCAGCGCGACGATCAGCACGGCCGCAAAAACCCAGATGGCCGAGGGGACGCCAAGATAGGCGGTGCGGCCAAAGGCGAGCACGCTTTTGCTGAACGGCACCATCTTGTTGCCGGAGAAATACAGTGCGATGCCCCTGCCAATGAACAGGGTAGAAAGCGTGGTGATGAAGGCCGCGACACGCAGCTGCGTTATCATGAAGGCATTGACCGCTCCGAAGGCAAGGCCAAGCACAATAACGACCGGAAAAGCGACGATGGGAGGCATCCCGACGAGGAAAACGCCCAACACGGCGGCGCTCAAATACATGTTGGCTCCAACCGACAGATCGATGCCGGCGATCAGCAGAACAAATGTCATGCCGATGGCGATGATCGCGATGTGGCTCGCCTGGTTCACGATATTGACGAAGTTGACCGGTGTCAGGAAGCGGTCCGACATGCTGCCAAAAACGATGACGAGGACCGCGAACAGGAGAAGCGGCGCATTTTGAAGAATGAGAAGCGTGAACTTGCCGCGGAGCCCGTTCATTTCGATGCACTCCGGATTCCATCCCACATGGCGGCCTTGAGTATCTCCTCCCTGTCGAAGCCGCCGCGCTCGAACGTGGCGCGGATTTCACCATGCGCCATCACCATGATCCGGTCGCACATGCCGACAAGCTCTTCGATTTCGGACGAGATCATGAGGATGCCAGCACCTCCGGCCGCCAGAGAATTGATGATCTTGTAGACCTCGTTCTTGGCGCCAACATCAATGCCGCGCGTTGGCTCATCAAGGATGAAGATCTTCGGCTCACGCAGCAGCCACTTGCCGATGACGACCTTCTGCTGGTTGCCGCCCGACAAGTTCTTGACCAGGGTGCGGGCAATGTCCTTGGCGCTGATCTGGACGGATGTACTCATCTTCCGCACGTCGGCATCGAGGCGGGTGCGATCAATCATTCCGGCGCGGCCGCCGGCGTAGTTCTGCAGCGACGACAGCGCGATGTTGTTGTCGATCGGCGCTTCCATCATCAGGCCCTCGGCACGGCGGTCTTCGGTAAGGAAGGCCATGCCATGGTCCATGCAGATGGTTGGCGCCGGAGCGGCGAGTTCCGTGCCTGCCACCATGATCTTGCCGGCGCTGAATGTATCGATGCCGAACAGGATGCGCGCCAGTTCGGAACGGCCGGCACCCATGAGCCCCGAAATTCCCAAGACCTCGCCCGCCCTGAGCGAGAATGAAATATCCTTCACGGTGCCGCGCTGGGTGATGCCAGAGACCTCGAGAACCGGCGCGCCCTTTGCGGCGGTAATGTCGCGCGGCGGGAACAACTGGTCGATGTTCCGGCCGACCATCAGCGAGATCATGCGCTCGATGGTCATTTCGGATTTCAATGCGCTGCCAACCACATGGCCGTCGCGCAGCACCACGATGTCATCGCAGAGCCGCATGACGTCAGCGAGAATATGGCTGATGTAGATGATCGCGATCCCCTGCGATCGCAGGCGGTTGATGATGTCGAACAGCCGGCCGGTCTCGCGCGTCGTCAAC
>JANLTS010000398.1:0-2617 GCA_031363045.1 Hyphomicrobiales bacterium | reverse complement strand
TCAACCGCTTCCATCACTTCGCTCCCTGAAACATCGGATGCACCAGTTGGCCGTCGCGGGCGATCAGCGTGCCCTTGATGCAATCATCGTCATAATCGATCTTGAGGCTGCCATCCTTCCCCACCATCAGGTCGAGAAAATTGAGGAGGTTCTTGGCAAACAGCGGCGAGGCATTGCCGGCGAGTTTTCCCGCCAGGTTCACCGTGCCGACGATCCGCACACCCTTGTGCTCGACGATCTCATCGGGCTTCGACAGCGGGCAATTGCCACCGCGCTCCACCGCCAGATCGATAATGATCGAGCCGGGCTTCATGCTTTCGACCATCTCTTGCGTGATGAGCACCGGAGCCGGACGCCCGGGGATCAGCGCGGTCGTGATGACGATGTCCTGGGTCTTCACATGCTCGGCGACGAGTGCCGCCTGCTTGGCCTTGTCCTCGGCCGAGAGTTCCTTGGCATAACCGCCAGCCGTCGCCGCATCGCCGATATCGGCGAAGACGAACTTGGCGCCCAAGCTCTTCACCTGTTCTTCCGTCGCCTTGCGCACGTCAGTCGCCGAGACGATAGCGCCCAACCGGCGCGCCGTGGCGATGGCCTGCAATCCGGCAACGCCAACCCCCATAATGAAAACCCGGGCGGCAGGAACAGTGCCCGCTGCCGTCATCATCATCGGGAAGGCCCGGGTGAAATGATAGGCGCCATCAATCACCGCCTTGTAGCCGGCAAGATTGGCTTGGCTTGAGAGAATGTCCATCGATTGGGCGCGGCTGATGCGCGGCATCAATTCCATGGCGAACGCCGTGCACCCCGCCTTGGCGATGGCTTCGAGTCCGGCTTTGTCGCCATAGGGTTCAAGTCCGCCCGCCAGAATGGTGCCGGGCTTCAGCGACTTCAGCAATTTGGCCGAGGGCCTGCGGATGCCGAGCACGATATCGGCGTCGCCAATCCCGTCCTTGACGATCCTGGCACCGGCGGCGGCGAACGCGTCGTCCGAAATGCTGGCGCCCTTGCCGGCTCCAGCCTCGACCACGACCTCGACGCCCTTTTTCACATAGGCCTTCACCGTGTCGGGGCTGGCCGCAACGCGACTCTCCCCAACTTGTGTTTCCGTGGGGATCGCGATTTTCATAAGGGAGACCCTGTTGCTTAGGCGACGGCGACGGCGGTGATAAGACCGAACACCACCAGCAAGCCCGAGGAGAGATACCAGGTCTTGCCGGCGCGGGCATCGATCAGCAGCGCCAGGCTGCCGAGGATGAGGCCGGTGAAGCCCAGCAGCACATTCCAGTTGCCGACGAAGCGGAAGGCCACCAGCGCCACCAGGATGTAGAAGCACAACAGGCTGAGCACGATCGACCCCTTGAGGAAGCCCTCATAGGTCGACTTATGCGCCTCAAAACCGTGCGACTGCGAACCCGAAGACCCGTGATCTGCCATGATTTTCCCCTTGATCCCGAATGTTGATTGCGACGCTTCTAGCCAGTCCGGCATTGCACCGCAAGCGCCCAGCTTTTTCACGCGGCGATGAGTCACGGAAGCCTTAGACCAAACCTCGCCGCCAATGTCCCACTTCCAATCCTCCCCCCGGCCAGGCACTCGAAGTTCTTCCACGCACCCAAGGAAAATCGCGAAGCCGGGACGAGCAGGCAGCCATGGCCCATGCCCGAATTCATTATCGCTTGCCGGTCCTTTGGAGCAGAGTAGGCTAGGCTCATCTGGGGGTATGTTTCATGGACTTTGAACACCTCAACGGCAACATTGATGCCCTGGTTAACACCTGGATGCCCGAGCGGGCCGAACGCATGGCTCGAAAGGCCCTTGCCAGGGCTGATTTTGAGGCACTCGCCAAAGCGGGGTTAGCACTCACCGGCGTGCCAGCAGACCACGGGGGCCTTTGGCAGGGTCCGGCACTATCGGCGCGGCCCGTAGCGATGTTGCTGCGCAAATTGGCCAGCATTGACCCCTCCCTTGCACTGGTGGCGTCGATGCATCCGACTGTGCTGCTGATGTGGATGACCGAGACGGGCGGTGGTGAGCCGGTTGGCTGGGAGAAACATCAAGAGGAAGTCTTCGGCGCGGCGCGCGACGGCCACTGGTTTGGCACGGTCGCATCAGAGCCCGGCATTGGCGGCGATCTTCTCGCCACCAAAGCGACGGCCAGATCCGAAGCTGACGGTTCATGGCGCATGAGCGGCGACAAGTTCATGGGCAGTGGTTCGGGCATGATGTCATTCATGCTGACGGTCGCCATTCCGGAGGGCGAGCAGCGCCCCGATGTCTTCCTCCTCGACATGCGAAAATTGGACTGGGATGGATCGCAAGGACTGAAAATGGTGCGGACCTGGGATGGTATGGGGATGGCTGCCACGCAAAGCCACGCATTCCGTTTTGATGATGTTCACGTCACGCGCCATGGCCTGCTGGGTGGCGCTCTCGATCTGCTTCCACAGATCGGGCCGGTCATCGGTTTCATGTTTTCGGCTGTCTTCGTTGGCATCCTCGATGTCGCGGCCGCCGAGGCAAAACGCGTGCTGGGCAAGCGGGCCGAGCGATTGTCAGGCTTTGAGCAGTCAAGCTGGATAAAGGCCGAGAACCAGATATGGCTCGCGCAACAGGC
>JANLTS010000396.1:0-6949 GCA_031363045.1 Hyphomicrobiales bacterium | reverse complement strand
GCGGCTTGAAGAGCACCGCCTATCCGTCCAAATCCTTCTACTATCTGGGCGGCCTGACCGAGGGCACCGAGACCATCGCCTGCTTCCTCGCCGTGTGCATCTGGCCGCAGCATTTCGCGGCCATCGCCTATGTCTATGCGGGTCTTTGCGCCGTCACCACCGTCACCAGGCTGGTGGCGGGCTGGAGCAGCTTCGGCGGAAAGAATTCTTAAAGCCTGTTCATAAATAATTTGCCCAAACCGCATATTTTTTCTTGATTGGAGACCACGAATCCATCATATCGCTCTCGCCCAAAGTCGCACGTGCCTCAAGGATTTCCCCAAAGCAACGACGGTGCGGGCTTTTTGGTCTCTGCCGGCTCCTCCAAAGGCCGGGGTTACTGAGAGGCACCACTATCATTGCCCCATGTGCGATTGGGAATCCCAGTCAAACCAAGGCGAACACGTCAGTACGCGGACAGCGTCTTCACGTCTCCATCGCGTGGACCGCATGTCATGGCGCTGTCATCGGCGAAGCTTACTTTTGACTCGGGAGATACCTCAGATGGCTGCCACCGCCCGCATTATCGACTTCCTGCGTGACCGACGTCCCGAAGGCCCGTGCCTCGTCGTCGATCTCGAAGTCATCGCCGACAATTACCGCGCCTTCACCCGCGCCATGCCCGATACCCGCGTGTTCTACGCGGTGAAGGCCAATCCGGCGCCGGAAGTGCTGAAGCTGCTGGCCGACATGGGCTCAAGCTTCGACACCGCCTCGGTGGCGGAAGTCGAAATGGCACTGGCGGCCGGCGCCACGCCGGATCGCATCTCGTTCGGCAACACCATCAAGAAGGAGCGCGATATCGCCCGCGCCCATGCGCTGGGTGTCGCGCTCTTCGCCGTCGACTCTACAGAGGAAGTCGAAAAGGTCGCCCGCGCAGCACCTGGTGCGAAGGTATTCTGCCGCATCCTCACCGATGGCGCCGGGGCCGAATGGCCGCTGTCGCGCAAGTTCGGTTGCGAGCCGTCGATGGCTGTCGATGTGCTGATGCACGCCCACAAGCTTGGCCTCGAAGCCTATGGCATTTCCTTCCACGTCGGTTCGCAGCAGACGCGTCTCGAAGCCTGGGACCAGGCGCTGGCCGAATCGAAGGCGATCTTCGATGCCATGCAAGTGCACGGCATTACCCTCAAGATGGTCAACCTCGGCGGCGGCTTCCCGACCAAGTACCTGAAGCCGGTGCCGGGAACGGGTGCCTATGCCAATGCCATCCACGAGTCGCTGGCCAAGCATTTCGGCAACGCCATCCCCGAGACCATCATCGAGCCGGGCCGCGGCATGGTGGGCAATGCGGGCGTGGTGAAGGCGGAAGTCGTCCTTATCTCGAAGAAGCATGCCAATGACAACCACCGCTGGGTCTATCTCGACATCGGCAAGTTCGGCGGCTTGGCCGAAACCATGGACGAAGCCATCCGCTATCCGCTGGTCACCACCAAGGATGCTGATGCCAAGGGCCCCTGTGTGATCGCCGGACCGACATGTGACTCGGCTGATGTGCTCTATGAGAAAACGCCTTACGACCTGCCGCTGACACTCAGCGTCGGCGACGAGGTGCTGATCGAGGCCACCGGCGCCTACACGACGACCTACGCCGCCGTCGCCTTCAACGGCTTCGCGCCACTGAAAGCTTATGTGATCTGAGGCCCGCCTACTCAATCCAAATGACGTCATGCCAGCGCAGGCTGGCATCCAGCTTTTCCTGATGCACGGGAGAAAGCTGGACCCCAGCCGTCGCTGGGGTGACGGAACTTGGGGCTCCCAACTCACCCTGCTCATGGAGGCCAGAATGGTCACCATCCGTCACGAAACCATCGCCGACGTCCCGGCCCGCGAAGCACTGCTTGACCGTGCCTTCGGCAAGCGCCGCCGCGCCAAGACATCCGAACGCCTGCGTGAAGGCCGCCAGCCGTCCGAAGGGCTCGCCTTCTCGGCACTCGATGCCAAGGGCCGCGTCATCGGCACCATTCGTCTGTGGGACGTGATCGCCGGTTCTGCCGGCGCGGCCCTGCTGCTGGGGCCGATTGCCGTTGACGGCAAGCACCAGGGCAAGGGCGTCGGTGCGGCACTCATGCAGCGCGCCCTGAACGAGGCGCGCGTCAAGGGCCATGCGGCAGTGATCCTCGTCGGTGATGCGCCCTATTACGAACGCTTTGGCTTCACGCATGGGCTTGTCGCCGACCTGCATCTGCCGGGACCGGTTGATCGCAACCGCTTCCTTGGGCTGGAATTGATTCACGGAGCACTCGATGGCGCCGAAGGTCTGGTCGCCGGATGCGGCCGCCGTGACGTACCGCAGAGGAATGCTGCCTAAACAGTCTTCCAGCCTTTGGCACGTGTCACCGCTTGCGCAAAGCGGCCACGCGCTTCCGCGCCATGGGTCCCGTGCGGTCTCATCACGCGATCAGGCTTTGGGAGTGGCGGAAGTTCGCGAACACCCAGACCCAGCATCGCCATGCGGGCGGTGCCAAGGGCCGTGAGGTCGGTGGAGGACGGCACCGAAATCTTGCGCCCAGTCACATCCGCCAGCATTTGCAACAGGTAGGCATTCTTCGCCAGTCCGCCATCGGCCGAGATCGTCGGCGCCATCGGCACAAGCTCGGCCATCGCGGCGATCACCTCCGCAGCACGAAGAGCAATGCCTTCGAGCAGGCTCTGCATCAGATCGGCTTTTGTCGTGTCGAGGCCCATGCCGATCCACAATCCGGAAGCACTGCGGTCCCAGTGTGGGCAGCCGAGGCCGGAGAGTGCAGGCACAAAGGCGAGATCGCGGAGAATGGCGGGTTCACTGGCGAAGGCATCGATCTCGGCAAACTCCGTGAACAGCCCGAGGCCGCGCGCCCAGTTCACAGCGGAGGCGGCGTTGTAGACACCGCCCTCAAGCGCAAAATGCGCTGCATCCTTTCCGATCTTCCAGGCCAGCGTCGGCAATATCCCGAAGCGGCTGCCGTCGATCCGTTCCGGCCCAGCAACGGCCAGCGCGAAGGCACCTGTGCCGAAAGTGATCTTGGTATCGCCCGGTGCGGCACAGCCATGGCCGAAAAGTGCAGCCTGCTGGTCAACGAGACTCGCGGTTACGGCCACGCCCTTGTGCGCGCCAAAGTCTCCGGCAGTGGCGCGAATCTCCGGCAGGCATTCGATCGGCACGCCAAACAGAACGCAAAGCTGCGGGTCCCACGTACAAGTATCAAGCGCCATCAGGCTGGTGCGCGATGCCGTGGTGACGTCGGTCGCAAAATTTCCGGTGAGCCGCGCCAGAAAGTACGCGTCGCTGGTGCCGAGCCGCAGGCGCTTCGCCTGCAACAGCGTCTTCGCCTCCGGCACATGGTCGATAAACCAGCGCAGCTTCGAGGCCGAGAAGTACGGATCAAGCGGCAGACCGGCGATCTTCAGCGTCAGTTCCTCAGCACCATCGGACTTGAGGCGGGCGGTCACATCCTTGGTGCGGTCATCCTGCCAGACGATGGCATTGTGGATCGGCCTTCCCGTCGTCGCATCCCAGGCGATCACCGTCTCGCCCTGGTTGTCGATGCCGATGGCATCAACCGGCCCGCAGGCAGCAATCGCTTCCGCCACATGGCGCAGAAGTTCTTCCGGGTCGTGTTCCACCCACCCTTGCTGCGGATAAATCTGGCGGTGCTCGAAGGCCGCAACACTGGTGAAGCCGCCGTCGTCTGCCAGCACGAAAGACTTGGTACCGGTGGTTCCCTGATCAACAGCAGCGATTCTCATGCCAGCTCCCGTGCAAGTCTCTCGGCGGCATCGCGGCCTTCACGCCAGCACACACCGCTGGTCTTGAGCTGGCCTTGAACATTGCCAGCCAGCATCACGTCCGCCTTGTTCATCAACAGCGAGGCATCGGGCTCGAATTGGCCGGTGAGGATGACACCGTCGCAGGCCACATGGCGGCGCACCCCATCACATTCAATCTCAATGCTTTCGACCTGCGTCCGGCCCTCGATGGCGATGAGCTTGGTACGTGTCCACACCGGCACCCCATAAAGAAGGTTGGCGATGAGATCACCCGGGCGTGGTGCTGAAATGCGGGCGTTCTCCTCGATCATCGCCACCGGTTTGATACCAAGATGGCGGCAGGTGAGGATGGCCGAGAACGACACCCATTCGCTGCCGATAATGACCGGGCGCGCGAAGGGTTTGTGCTGACGCAAATAGATATGCGCCTGCAGCGCGCCGGTGTTCATCACGCCTTGCGGCCTGCTGCCGCCGATCAGCCTCGCGGCGCGCGGCGTCTCGCGCGTGCCGGTGGCGATCAAAATTCGCCTTGCCTGGAGTTCCGTCACGCCATTATTATTCTGTATGCGGATGATACTATCGGGCTCAATCTTTAATACCGTCGATCCGGTCCGGATATCGAGTCCTTCGACTGACCGCCGCAATTCGCCGGCAAAGCGCGGGCCCGTCCAGATGCGGCGATGGCTCTGCCAGCCGAAGCCTGAGTGTCCGCAATGGCGGGGGATGCCGCCCGCTTCCTGTTCACGTTCAAGCACCGTCACGCTCGTCACCCCGAGGTCGGCCAGCCGGCGCGCGGCGGCAAGGCCTGCAGGGCCTCCACCGATGATCACCACGTCACGCTGTTCCATGGATCTTCTCACGGAATATCGCCGCCACATGGGCGGAACAGTTGAAGCCCTGGCAGCGGCCCATCATGGCGCGGGTGCGGCGCTTCAAACCGTTCAGGTCGCCGGCCGGCAAGGGACTTTCCATTGCGCGCTCGATCTCGCCTCGCGTTACCCATTCGCAATGACAGACGATTTCGCCGCCATCCTGATAGGGCCGATGACGATCCTCCGTCAGGTTCGGCACCGGCGTCCAGATCGGTTCTGGCGGATCCGGCAGCCTCCCAAAATGCTCCGTATAAAGACGGATCACATGCGAGGCGATGCCAAGCGCAGCCGTAAGTCCGGTCGAGCGGATGCCACCGACGGTGATCCAATTGCCGGGGCCAACGGCTTCGATCACATAGTCCTTGTGTTCGGTTGCTGGCCGCAAACCGGCATAGATGGCGTTGACGCCAACGCCTGCCAGTGCTGGCACCATCTCGATGGCGCGGGCTTTCAGCCGTTCCAGCGTTGCCGTGTCGCAAGTTGCAATCTCGCGCTCATCGACATCTTCCGCCGTCGGCCCGATGGCGAGATTGCCGAAGGCGGTGCGGAAAAGCACGACACCCTTGGTCCGCTCCGACGGAACGGGGAGGATGATGGCGTTCACACATTGCGCTGCGGATTTATCAAACACCACGAACTGACCTTTTCGTGGCGTGATGCGGAACGGCGATGGCCTGGCAATGGCCTCGACCAGATCGCCGAAGTTGCCGGCCGCATTGATGACGATGCGCGCCGCTACGTCGCCTGCCCGGCTGGCAAGCGTCCACATGCCATTGGCAAATTTTCCGCCCGTCACCTCGGCATTGCGGAGAATGACAGCGCCATGCGCCAGCGCCTGGTGCGCATAGGCAAGCGGCGCTGACCATGGATCGATAATGTGTTCGCCCGGCACCCGCACGGCATCATGCGCTAGGTTTGAAAGATGTGGTTCGGCGGCCCGCAACTCATTGCTGTTGATGCGGCGCACGTCATTGACGCCATTGGCATGCGCTTTGGCAACGATGCCATCGAGCTTCGCAACTTCTTCGTCAGTCCAGGCGACGACGAGCGCGGAACTCTTCACCAGTGGCAGATTGAGCTTGTCTCGGATCGCCAGATACTCGGCATAACCGGCCTGCATGCAAGCAAGTTCGAGGCTGCCCGGCGGCGCATCAAAACCCGTATGCAGCAGCGCGCTGTTGGCCTTCGACGCGCCCGAAAGAATATCGGCCCCGCGCTCCAGCAGCACTGAGTTCAACCCGGCCATGGCAAAGCGGCGCAAGATGGCCAGACCCACCACGCCGCCGCCGATCACCGCGATATCGAATTGCCCGGACATGCTCTACCTCTAGCACAAAAGAAAAAGGGCGGCCCGAAGACCGCCCCTCATTTCAGTCATAAAAGCTCAGCTCGCGGCTTCAAGCGCCTTTTCCTGGGCGGCAATTGCTGCCTGGCGCTTCTTGATCTCGTCACCCAAGGGCGGCCCCTTGAAGCGCTTGTTCTCGATGGCAAACCAAATCACCGCCATGAAGATCATAAAGCCCAGCGAGTAATACAGCAGGCCGGGAACGAAGCTGGTTCCGGCAGCGGCATCGCCCGGGATCGAGGGAACGAAGGTGTGTCCCGCGACTGTAACGGCGATGGTGCCGATCATCACGATGATCCCGAACAGCTTTGAAAGTCCGCCGAGGCGGAAGCTGCCGTAGGTGGTCCAGGTCTTGCCTTCGGCGAAGAAGCCGGCGACGATCGGCATGGCGTAGGAGATGTAGAGATACATCGCGCAGCCTGTCGAGAGTGCCGCGAAGGCGCCGAGCGGTGTGGTGATCGCCGTCAGCACGCTGCACAGGATCGCCGTGGCCCAGATCGCCGCGACGGGCGTCCGGTGCTTCGGACTCACCGACTTCAGCAGGCCCGAGAAGGGCAAGCCGTCATCGCGCGCGAAGGCATAGATCATGCGCGAAGTTGAAGTCACTGCGGCCAGCGCGCAGAGGAAGTTGGAGATTATGATTCCGACCAGCATCAGCTTACCGATGAAGCTGCCGAGGATGGCCGAAATGAAGATATTGTTGAAGGACGACCAGCCGGAGGCCGCAGCAGCAGTGAGATCCGGAATCGCCATGATCATCGCGAGGATCAGGATGAAGCCGAACACCAGCGACCAGAACACTGAGTAGATCATGCCCTTGTGCACGGTGTTGCGGGCATCGACGGTTTCCTCTGCGCGCTGGCCGCAGTGACTTCAACTTCGCGCATGATCTATGCCTTCGCGCGCGATGACGGCTTGCCCTTCTCGGGCCTGCTGAAGTCGG
>JANLTS010000394.1:0-3777 GCA_031363045.1 Hyphomicrobiales bacterium | reverse complement strand
CTCGCCACGGCCGGTCGCACCCATCTCCTCGATGCCACCGACTTCGGTGGTGAAGCGCACGCAACGGGTACACTGGATGCAGCGGGTCATCTCGGTCTTGACCAGCGGGCCCAGATATTTGTCTTCCACCGCCCGCTTGTTCTCGTGATAGCGGTTCTTGGAAATGCCATAGGCCATGGCCTGATCCTGCAAATCGCATTCCCCACCCTGATCGCAGATCGGGCAATCCAAGGGATGGTTGATCAGCAGGAATTCCATGACGCCTTCACGCGCCTTCTTGACCATGGGAGTCCTGGTGAACACCTCCGGCAATTCGCCATTGGGGCCGGGGCGCATGTCGTTCACCGACATGGCGCAAGAGGCCTGGGGCTTCGGCGGGCCACCCTTCACTTCGACGAGGCACATGCGGCAATTGCCGGCAATCGACAGGCGCTCGTGATAGCAGAAGCGCGGCACTTCGGCACCCGCCTGCTCGCAGGCCTGCAGCAGCGTCAAGCCGTTCTCGACTTCAATCTCGACGCCGTCAATTTTCAGTTTCGGCATTCTACTTGCCCCATAAAACGAAAGCCGCGCCCGCGACCACGACAGAGGAAATGGCGCCATAGATGAAATTCATCCTGGCGTTCCCGCTGCCCGAAGACTTGACAACATGCTGCGCGAACCATTCCCAGCCAAATGACGTGGCGCAGAGACCGGCGAAGGCGAGAAGGATGCCGCCACCCCAACCGCCGAAGCCCCGGCCGTACCAATAGCCCAAAAGACAGACGCCAAGTTCGAAGGTCTTGCGCAGGAAATACATGGCGTGTCTCCCAATGTCATTGCCGGTTCACACAGCGGTCAAGCGTATCGACCACTCCGTCACGTGTCAGCAGAAGCTGGCCCGTGGCCGTCAATCCCAATTCGATGTGACCGGACGTGATCTCTCCGTCGCCCTCGCTGCCGCAAGACGCGTTGCCACCGATCATGTTGCCACTCTTGTTTGGAACAGCCACCGTGCAGCCCCATGCGTAAGCAGCCACGGAGAATCCGGCGCCATCGGCTTCGACCTTGACCGGCGCAATCTCGGTTCCGAACTCCGCCTTGCAATCGTAGGAACCCTCAGCATTGCCCCAGACGCCCAGCACCTGCGAGAGTTCAACAGCATGCGCGGGTCCGGCAAGCGTCAGCGCGGCGAAGGCCGCCGTCATACCCAGATTGCCATGCGCGCAACTCAGCATGCGCTCACTCCGCCGCGTGGCGCACGGCGCCGGCATTGTCGGGGTTGGCGGCATATTGATCGATGCGGTCTTCGATGACATGGCGGAAATGCGCGATGAGGCCCTGGATCGGCCAGGCGGCGGCATCGCCCAGCGCGCAGATGGTGTGGCCTTCGATCTGCTTTGTCACATCGAGCAGCATGTCGATCTCGCGTTTTTCGGCACGGCCTTCGGCCATGCGGGTCAAGACGCGCCACATCCAACCGGTGCCTTCGCGGCAGGGCGTGCACTGGCCGCAGGACTCGTGCTTATAAAAGTAAGCCAGGCGGGCGATGGCCTTGATGAGATCGGTTGACTTGTCCATGACGATGACGGCGGCGGTGCCGAGGCCGGAGCGCAGCTTCGAGAGCGAATCGAAATCCATTGGCGTGTCGATGATCTGATCAGCGGGCACCATCCTGACCGATGAACCGCCGGGGATCACCGCCAGAAGATTGTCGAAACCGCCACGCACGCCGCCCGCATGTTTCTCGATCAATTCGCGGAACGGAATGCCAAGCTCTTCTTCAACGACACATGGCTTGTTTACGTGGCCGGAGATGCAGAACAGCTTGGTGCCGAGATTGTTGGGACGGCCGATGCCTGCAAACCAGCTGGCGCCACGGCGCATGATGGTGCCGGCGACGGCAATCGATTCGACATTGTTCACCGTGGTCGGCGCGCCATAGAGACCGACATTCGCCGGGAACGGCGGCTTCATGCGCGGTTGGCCCTTCTTGCCTTCGAGGCTTTCGAGCATGGCGGTCTCTTCGCCGCAGATATAGGCACCAGCACCATGGTGCACGATGACGTCGAAGTCCCAGCCATGGACGTTGTTGTTGCCAATCAAACGGGCCTCGTAGGCCTGGTCGACGGCGGCCTGCAGGTGTTCGCGCTCGCGGATGAATTCACCGCGCACATAGATGTAAGCCGCATGGCAGCCCATGGCGGCACCAGCAATCAGGCAGCCCTCGACGAGCAGATGCGGCTCGTGGCGGAGGATCTCGCGGTCCTTGCAGGTGCCGGGCTCTGACTCATCGGCGTTGACGACGAGATAGTGCGGCCGCTCGCCGATGACCTTCGGCATGAACGACCACTTGAGGCCAGTCGGAAAGCCAGCACCGCCTCGGCCACGCAACCCGCTGGCCTTCATCTCATTGACCATCCAGTCACGGCCCTTGTCGATGAAACCCTTGGTTCCATTCCAGCAGCCGCGCTTCTTGGCGCCGTCGAGCCCCCAGTCATGGAAGCCGTAGATATTGGTGAAGATGCGGTCCTGGTCAGCGAGCATCGCCTATCCTCACTTCTTCTTCGTGGGCTTGTCGCCCACGGCATTGTCGGGGCGCCAGCCCTTGGCCAGTTTCTTCGCTTGCTTCACCCACTCGTCGCGCTTGGCTCGGCCCTTGAAACCTTCGAGGCGTTCGTCGACCCAGCTAAGTTCCTTGGCCGACCATGACGCAACCTGATCGAAATGCCAGATGCCCATGGCATTCAGCATCTGCTCGAGCTTGGGGCCAACGCCCCAGATGAGCTTCAGGTCATCCGCCTTGCCGCCACGCGCCTTCTTGAGCAATTCCGGCTTGCCATCGGGCGCGGCAACGCGGGCAGGCTGCACCTTCTGTTCGGCCAGCTTGATCGGTTCCGGTGCCTTGGGGTTGGTGATCTTGACAGGCGTCACCTCAGCCATCGGCTTCACCGGCGGAACCGCGGCGCGGGCTGGCTGCACCTTTTGTTCGGCCAGCTTGATCGGCTGCGGGGCTTGGGGGTTGGTAATCTTGACCGGTGTTACATCGGCCATTGGCTTCACTGGTGATGGGCTCGTGCTCTTGACGACTTCATCCCTCGTGACACGAACGATGCCGGTTTCAGCTTGTGCCTTCTCGGTTGTCACCTTGCCAGGTAGTTGCGAGGTTTCCTCTTTCTTCACGGCTGCGGCAACCTGCTTGTTTGCAATGTCGGCCGTCGCCGAAACGGGCCGGATGTCCTCAGGCTTCGGTGCTGCGGCGGCTGGTGAGAGCGTTCCAGCGGCGACGACCACGGCAGGTGTCGCAGCCGCGGCCGTTGCGGCGGCGGCAGGCGTTGGAACAGCTGCAGCCACAGGAGCAGCGTTCGGCGGGGGTGACGCTTCAACGCGGGTGAAGTTGCGGTTACCCTTGTAGAGCTCGGGATCGACTAGCGTCAGTGCGCCACCTTCGGGTGCTGCCATGTGACGGTCGATCTGCGGACCAACCTTCACCTTCTTGCCAGCAGCCAGATCGTCGATCAGTTTTTCGAGGCTGGCGGGCGTCAGGTCCTCGTAAGTGTCCTTGAAAATCTGCACCATCGGCGCGTTGACGCAGGCGCCAAGGCATTCGACTTCTTCCCACGAGAACTCGCCATCATCGGAGATGTGATGCGGCTCGTGGTGGATCTTGTGCTGGCAGACCGCTTTCAAATCCTCGGCGCCCCGCAACATGCAAGGCGTGGTGCCACACACTTGAATATGCGCCTTCCGGCCCACCGGCTGCAATTGGAACATGGTGTAGAAGGTCGCGACCTCAAG
>JANLTS010000255.1:0-10451 GCA_031363045.1 Hyphomicrobiales bacterium | reverse complement strand
TGGCATCGGACAAGCCCAAAGCGGCTTGGACAATTAACGGCGCCAGACAATTGGGCAGTACCGAGACGGTCATCAGCCGCCATGGCCTGACGCCTGAAACCTTGGCCGCTATGACATAATCCTTGGTGAGCTCGGTCATTGCCGAGGCGCGCACCAATCTCACATAGCGCGGCAGGCCGACGATGGTGACGGCGATGACGGTGTTGGTGAGATTTGGTCCGATGATGGCGATGATCAGAATGGCCAGCACCAGCGATGGAATGGCCATCACCAGATCCATGACGCGGATGATGACGACATCGACAATGCCGCCGAAGAAGGCGGCCGCCAGACCCAGTGCGATGCCAAACACCATCGACACCATCATGACAGCGATGCCGATGAACAGTGAGACGCGGGCGCCATACATGAGCCGCGAGAGCATGTCGCGGCCCACTGCATCGGTGCCGAGCAGGAAGCGCCAGTCGGAGCCTTCCATCCAGATCGGAGGCAGCTTGGTGAAGCCTTTATATTGCTCGATCGGATCATGCGGGGCGATGACGTTGGCGAAGATCGCCATGAGCAGGATGGTGACGACGACGATCATGCCAGCGACGGCACCGCGATTCTCGCGGAAGGCGCGCCAGAAAGCGGTCAAGGGTCCGGGTGGTGCGGCAGGTGCTGCGGGTCCGGCGATAGTGACATCACTTGGCATGGCGGATTCTCGGATTGATGAGGCCATAGAGAAGATCGACGATGAGGTTCACGGTGATCACAACAGTGGAGATCAGCATGATGCCACCCTGGAGGGCCGGATAGTCGCGGCGGCCGATTGACTCGACCAGCCATTTGCCGACACCGGGCCACGAGAAAATAGTTTCGGTCAGCACGGCCCCCGCCAGCAAGCCGCCGATTTGCAGGCCGATGACGGTGACGACAGGGATCAGCGCGTTCCGCAACGCATGGACGCCGATGATGCGGAATGTCGACAGGCCCTTCGCCTTGGCGGTGCGCACGTAATCCTCCTCCAGCACCTCGAGCATCGCCGATCTGGTCATGCGGGCGATGACTGCCAAGGGCACGGTGCCAAGCACGATGGTGGGCAGGATCAGGTGATGCAACGCATCCCGGAAGGCGCCTTTCTGGCCTGACAAAAGCGAATCGATCAGCATGAAGTTGGTGACCGGCTCATAGTAGAACTTGATGAGGTCGACGCGGCCCGAGACGGGGGTGAGACCAAGCGTGTTCGACATGACGAGAATGAGGATCAAGCCCCACCAGAATATCGGCATGGAATAGCCGGTCAAGGCCAGTCCCATCAGCGACTGGTCATAAATACCGCCGCGGCGCGAGGCGGCGATGACGCCCGCTGGAATGCCCAGCACGATGGCAAACAGCATGGCGCAGAAGGTGAGCTCCAGCGTCGCCGGGAACAGCGTCGCGAACTCGTGCAGGATTGGGGTCTTGGAAACAATCGAAGTACCGAAGTCGCCATGCAGGATGGCCCAGACATAATCACCGAATTGTTTCCAGATCGGCTGGTCGAGGCCCATTTCGTGGCGCAGCTGCTCGAGGCGTTCGGGCGTGATGCCGCGCTCGCCACGGCGCACCTCGATGGGATCGCCGGGAACCAGGCGGATCATCACGAAGGTGACGAACATCAGGGCAAAGAACGTCGGCAAGGTGAGCGCCAGACGTTTCAGGAGAAATCGGAACATGGACACCTGCGATGACCGCTACGATAACGACGTCATCCCGTTGAAAGCCGGGACCCATTCTATCAGGTGTGTGGGTCCCGGCTTTCGCCGGGATGACGGTAAAAGGGTGAGCCTTCTCCCGGACAGCGCCGAGAGAAGGGGACATTCAGTAGTTACTCCGCGACGTCCACGAAATAGAACTCGTGCTTGCCGAGCGGGCTCACTTTGTAGCCCGAGACTTCCTTGCGGACCGGCTCGAACACCGTGGAGTGGGCGATGTTGAGCCACGGCATCTGTGCGTTGTGGATCTTCTGCGCCTGCTGGTAGAGCTTGGTGCGCTCTGCCGGATCGGTAATTTCTGCTGCCGTGCCGATGGCCTCGTTGAAGGCGGCATCACACCATTTCGGAATGTTCTGGGCGTTGGGCTTTCCGTCCTTGTCGCATCCCAGCAGCACAGCGAGGAAATTGTCCGGATCGCCATTGTCGCCGGTCCAGCCGAGCAGGCCCATCTGGTGTTCGCCAGCCTGCAGGCGCTTCCTGTATTCGCCCCACTCATAGGACACGAGTGTTGCATTGACGCCGACCTTGGCCAAGTCCGCCTGCATCATTTCCGCCATGCGCTTGGCGTTGGGGTTATAGGGACGCTGCACCGGCATCCACCACAGGTCAGTGGCCAGATTCTCGACGCCCGCCGCCTTCAGCATCTCCATGGCCTTGGTGGGATTGTATTCGTAGTCGACCGTCGTGTCGTCATAAGACCACATGGTTGGAGGAATCGGGTTCTTGGCCTTCTGGCCCGCACCCTGGTAGACTTCCTTGAGGATCGCGTCGCGGTCGATTGCCATTGCGATGGCCTGGCGGACCTCGACCTTGTCGAAGGGCGGCTTCTGGGCGTTCAGCGCCAGGTAACCGATGTTGAGGCCGGCCATTTCCATAACCTGAATGTCGGCATTGGCCTTCATCGCCGCGAGGTCGGCGGGATTGGGATAGCCCATTACCTGGCACTCGTTGGCCTGAAGCTTGGCATAGCGCGCGGTCGCGTCAGGTGTGATGGCATAGACGAGATCATCGACCTTCGGCTTGCCGCCCCAGTAATCAGCGTTGGCCTTGTAGCGGATGACGGCATCTTTCTGATAGGCAACGAAGGAGAATGCGCCGGTTCCCACGGGGATCTGGTCAAATTGCTCAGGCGTTCCCTTGTCCATCAGATACTTGGCGTATTCGGCCGAGTGGATGGTGGCGAAATCCATGGCGAGGTTGGCGAGGATCGGGGCGTTCGGCTTGTTGAGCTTCATGATCACCGTAAGGTCATCGGCACCCTTCTCGATCGAGGCGAGCAGGTCGGGCATGCTCATGTCGTTGAAGTAATCGTAGGAACCGCCCGATACCTTGGCAAACGGATGATCGGCCTTCCACATGCGTTCGAAGGACCAGATGACATCCTCAGCCGTGAGATCGCGGGTGGGGGTGAAGCCATTGACGCCCGAATGGAACTTGACGCCAGCCCGCAGTTTGAAGGTGATGGTCTTGCCCTCGTCACCGACAGAGTAGCTCTCGGCAAGGCCGGGCTCGACCTGCGTGGTGCCGGGGGTGAACTGCACGAGGGTGTTATAGACGGGCCGAGCCGCATCGAGGCTGGTGCCGGTGGTGTTCATTGACGGGCTGAAGTTCTCGGGCGAACCTTCCGAGCAATAGACCAGCGACTTGGCGTTGGCCGCACCAGCCACCAGCATGGTGGAGGCGAGCAGCGCCGCGCCGAAAAGTGTTGTGAATTTCATTGTTAACTCCCTGACATTTTTGATCCGCCCCGCCGGGGCGTTCAAGCACTTAAGCACGTTTTTTCCGGATGATCAAAATTCGTGTCGGGCATGCGGAAAACTCACTGGCGCCGATGTGCGGGTCTGCCTTATCCTGCACAACACACCCGGAGATTGCCCATGTTTGAGCTTGCGCCAGACACCATCGAAGCCTTCCGCCGCGATGGCGCAGCGGTGCTGCGGGGACCATTCAAGGATTGGGTCGAAGTCTTGCGGGCCGGGATCGCCCGCAACATGGCGGAGCCTTCGGCGGACGTGCGAATCTATCAGGGGCAAAATGGTGCCGGGCGGTTCTTCGGCGACTATTGCAACTGGGACCGCATCCCCGAATACAAGGACTTTATCTTCAATTCCGAGGCTTCCCACATCGGCCGCCAGCTGATGGGTTCGAAGTCAGTGCGGCTGTTTCACGAGCATGTGTTGGTGAAGGAGGCGGGTGCTGACGTGCCCACGCCTTGGCACCAGGACCAACCCTATTATTGCGTCGATGGCACCGAAACCGTCAGCTTGTGGATCCCGCTCGATCATGTGCCGCGGGAGCGGACGCTGGAATTCATCGGCGGCTCGCATGCCTGGGGTAAGTTTTTCCGTCCTGAACGCTTCAACAAAACGGCGTTGAACGAGAATGATGGGCTGGAACCGGTGCCGGACATCAACGGCAATCGTTCCGGCTTCAATATTCTCGGCTGGGAACTGGAACCAGGAGACGCTGTGGCCTTCAACTATATGACGCTGCACGGCGCCCCCGGAAACAGTTCCAAGGCCGAGCAGCGCCGTGCATTTTCGCTGCGGCTGATCGGCGACGACGTGCGTTATGCTAGGCGCGAAGGGATCAACACCTCGCCGCCGTTCCGGGGCGTGAAACTCAACCATGGCGCGGTGATGGACGCGCCGGAGTTTCCATTGCTGCAGGCATGAAGAGCGAGGCGAAATCAGTTGCAGCTTATCTGGCGGAATTGCCGCCAGAGCGTCGTGCGGCGCTTGAGAAGGTTCGCGCCGTCATCCTCGCCAAGCTTCCGGGAGGTTATGAAGAGACCATCAACTGGGGCATGATCTCGTACGAAATACCGCTGGCTCTCAATCCAAAGACCTACAATGGCAAGCCGCTGATGTATGCGGCTCTGGCCAGCCAGAAGAACCACATGGCAGTCTACCTCTGTGGCCTTTACTGCGTTCCCGGAGCGCTTGAATCATTCAAGACCAAGTGGAAGGGTGGCAAGCTCGACATGGGTGCCGCCTGCGTGCGCTTCAAGAAACTCGAAGCTCTCGATCTCGACAGCATAGGCCGCGTCATTGCTGCCACGTCCGTGGACGATTTCATCGCCGCCAGCGCACGCTGAAGTCAACCGAACCGAGATGGCGAGGTGTCGGCCAGCCCCAAACCTTCGTCCAGTGTTGACTATATCAAAGGTGTCGAACCAGTGATCCGGCAAGGTGCTTGCACGCGTAGATTCTGCATCAATTCTGGGAATTTGCGTGATGCCGATTACTGCCGTCTATGCCGGACTTCTGGGACTTGTCTTCGTCGTGCTGTCAGCGCGGGTCATCGGTCAGCGGCGCGGCGCGAAGGTCAGTCTCGGCGATGGGGGCAATGCAGCTTTGCTGCGGCGTATGCGGGTGCACGGAAACTTCGCTGAGTATGTGCCGCTGGCGCTGGTGCTGCTTGGGCTGGCCGAGAGCTTGGCAACCCTCACTTGGCTCCTTCACGCAATTGGGGCTGGACTTCTGGCAGGGCGGTTGTCGCACGCATATGGCGTTTCGCAGTCACCGGAGCGGTTTCAGTTCCGGGTCACCGGCATGGCCGCTACGCTGACAGCAATATGCCTGCTTGCCGCCACCTGCCTCTACCAGGGGGCCATTCGATAAGCGGCGTCAGCCGAATCGCAGCGGTGAAATCTCGGCCAGAACCAGGCCTTCATCTATGATGTCGGATGGGGGCTTTGCATGGCGCACCAGAGCGGCTGCAAGCCTCGACAGGGCGGGGGCGGACTGGATGCCGTAGCCGCCCTGGCCGATCAGCCAGAAGAAGCCGTCCTCGGCTTCATCATGGCCGACCACCGGACTGCCATCGGGCACGAAGGAGCGAAGGCCACCCCAGGTGCGTTCGACGCGGGTCACTTCCATGTCAACGGCCTGCTGAAAGCGGTCGATGCCCTCGGCCAGTGTCATGTCGTCGGCATATGCGTCATGCGGATCGACCGGCGTCGCATCGGCAGGCGAGACAAGAAGTTTTCCCGACTGGGCCTTGCAGTACCAGGTCTCGGCGCAGTCGATGGCCATGGCCCATGACATGACGTTCACCCCATCGGGGGCGGGCACCACGGCAATCGAGCGGCGCTTGGGTTGCAGGCCGGTGCGGCGCTTGCCTGCCATTTCCGCCACAACATCGCCCCAGGCGCCGGCGGCGTCGACGATGATCCGTGAACGGAATGTTTTGTTGGCGGTGGTTACTGTCCAGCCGCCGGATCTATCGAGTGCCGTCACCGGCGCGTCGCAGGCGAGCGTGCCGCCGCGCTGCTTGAACAATCGTAAGTAGGACTGGTGCAGCAGGTCGACATCGATATCGGCGGTGCCGGGATCGAGAATGACGCGGCGGGCATAGCCATCCTTGAGCAACGGGAATCTCGCCTTGCCTTCGGCGACGCTGATTTCGGACATGCCTTGCTGGCCCGCCATCACCGCATCAAAGGCTGCCTCCTGGCCATCGGGCATGAAGAACAGTGACTCGCGCGGGTTGAGATAACCACCGGCATCGTATTCGCGGCGCGAGGCGCGGGTGAGCGCGCAGATGGCCGGCGGGCCATAATTCGGCTCATAGGTTGCTGCCGAGCGGCCGGTGGTGTGGTAGCCGGGCCGGTCCTCCATTTCGAGGATTGCGACGCGGTGGGTTTCTGCCAGATGGGCGGCCACCGAAGCACCGGCAATGCCGGCGCCGATGACGATGATATCGAAGTCTGTGCTCATGATTCTCCCATAGCCGCGCGTCTGGCACTTGCGCAAGAATGGCCATCTGTTCCAACATGGCTGTCATGACCAGCGTCACATTGCATTTTCCACTTGCCGAGTATCACCGCCGCATTGCCTTGACCCGCAAGGCGATGGCTGAACGCGGACTCGATCTCATCATCGTCTCGGACCCATCCAACATGGCATGGCTCACCGGTTATGACGGTTGGTCGTTCTATGTGCACCAGGGCGTGCTGCTGGGGCTTGAGGGCGAGCCTATATGGTGGGGCCGTGGCATGGATGCGCATGGGGCGAAGCGCACGGTATTCATGGGGCATGACAACATTGTTGGTTATGACGACACCTATGTGCAGAACCCCGACAAACATCCAATGGAGCAGCTTTCCGGCGTCATTGCCTCGCGCGGCTGGGGTCGTGCGCGGATTGGCGTCGAGATGGACAATTACTGGTTCTCGGCGGCGGCCAACCAATCCCTGCGCACGCATCTGAAGGACGCGGCGTTTGCCGATTCGACCGGGCTTGTGAACTGGCAGCGCATCATCAAGAGCGATTATGAAGTGGAGTTCATCCGCCGCGCCGCGAAGATCGTCGATGCCATGCATGCGAAGGTCTTTGAACTGGTGGAACCGGGACTCAAGAAGAACGTGCTCGTCGCCGAAATCCAGAAACAGGCGATGCTGGGAGCCGATGGCCACTGGGGCGACTATTGCGCCTTCGTGCCGATGCTGCCGTCGGGCATCGATGCCACGGCGCCGCATCTGACGTGGGACGACCGGCCCTTCCTGAACAACGAGGGCACGTTCTTCGAGCTTGGCGGCTGCTACCGGCGCTATCACGCGCCACTGTCGCGCACGGTTTATCTCGGAAAGCCGCCGCAGAAGTTCCTCGAGGCCGAGAAAGCGGTCTCGGAAGCCACACAGGCAGGGCTCGACGCATGCACGCCCGGCACGACCTGCGGCGAGGTGGCGGAGGCGTTCTTCGGCACATTGCAGAAACGCGGCTTCGAGAAAGACTCGCGCGCCGGCTATTCGATCGGCCTGTCTTATCCGCCCGATTGGGGCGAGCGCACGCTGTCGATCCGGCGCGGCGACAGAACGGTGCTCCAGCCAAACATGACATTGCATTTCATGCCGGCGCTGTGGCTCGATGACGGCGGGCTGGAACTGTCGGAGACGATACTCATTACACCCACAGGGTCGGAGTGCCTGTGCCAGACGCCGAGACAGTTGGTGGTGAAGCCTTAAGTGTCGTCGCGCTTGAGGCCGAGTATCGTTTCGATGACCCGGGCCGGGACGGGCAACAATTGCAAGCCACTCTGCGCCAGCGCGGCGCGCAGATCGGCCGCCATGTCATAAAGGTCATTATCCGGGGGCTTTCCGGTCAGCGCCGTAGCGGCCAGGCTGAACCCGTCGCGCCCGGGGGCGTGGGCCTCGGACACCATGGCCATCAAGCAGCATTCATCGCGGCACATGTAGCGGCAACTGGCTGGATAGGTCTCAATCGCGCGGTTGCCACCGCTACGCAAGTGTCGCACCAGACGGGCCAGCAGAAACAGCGGTTCAGCCGCCGCCTTGGCGCCGAGTTTGGCGGCGAAACTATCCTGGGCAGCCTCCCAGCATCCGACGCAGCCGGTTTCATAGCCGCCCGCCCATTGCCGGAAACCCTCAAGCAGTAGTTTTTCGGGCTTGCGGTCGAGATAGTCGCTGATCGCATGTCCGGGGTGGATGGAGGCCATGTTCAATATCCGAGTGATTTACTCGGATATATCTTTTGAACCTCGCGAGGTCAAGTGGCGAAGCGCCGGGGATTGCGATAAAGCCTTCGAGCCAAACAGGAGCCAGAACATTGCCCTTCAACCAACCCGTCTCCGGTCTCGTGACACCACGCTTTGGCGGCATTGCCACCTTCATGCGGTTGCCGCATGTGCCGTTGGAAGAGGCCAAGGATATCGACATCGGCATCGTCGGGGTGCCATGGGATGGCGGCACCACCAATCGGCCGGGCCCGCGCCATGCGCCCCGCCAGATGCGCGATATGTCAGCCATGGTCAGGCGCATGCACCAGACCATGCATATTGTGCCCTATGACATGGCCAACGTCGCTGACATGGGCGATTGCCCGGTCAATCCGGCGAGCGTCGATGATGCGCTGCAGCGGGTCGAGACCTATTTCAAGGCGCTGGTGGCCAAGGGCATCCGGCCATTGTCGGCGGGTGGAGATCACCTATGCTCGCTGCCGATCCTGCGTGCCGTCGGTGAGAGGAAGCCCGTCGGCATGATCCATTTCGATGCCCATACCGATCTCTATGACGGCTATTTCGGCGGCTTCAAATACACCCATGGCACGCCGTTCCGCCGGGCCATCGAGGAGGGCGTGCTCGACCCCAAGCGGACGATCCAGATTGGGCTCCGCGGCTCGATGTATGACCTTGAGGATTTCGAGTATGGCGCGAAAATGGGGGTGCGCTTGGTGCGCATTGAGGAGGCGATGGAGAAAGGCCCCAAGGCGATCATGGCGGAGGCCCGGGCCATCGCCGGTGACCAGCCAACTTATGTCAGTTTCGACATCGACATGCTTGACCCCGTCTATGCGCCCGGCACCGGCACGCCGGAGGTCGGCGGCTTCACCACTTTCCAGGCGCAACAGATGCTCCGTGAACTGAGGGGTTTGCATATCATCGGCGCCGATGTGGTGGAAGTCTCGCCGCCGTTCGACGCTTCCGGCATCACCGCGCATGCGGGGGTGACGATGATGTTCGAGATATTATGTTCGATGGCCGAGGATGTGGCGAAGCGCCGGAAGGCATAGGAAGAGCCCACGCCATGTTCCCGTTCAAACCTGCCCATGGCAGGCTTGTGGCGTGTCAGGTTCCTCTTAACACCGTCGTGCTGAGATGCGAATCTCGCAATCTGTATCCGGAGACGCAACAGCCATGACCAACAAGCGCACCATCCTCATCACCGGATGTTCGTCCGGCATCGGTTGGCATTGCGCCATTGGCATGAAGCAGCGCGGCTGGCGGGTGTTGGCGACGGCGCGGAGCGATGACGATTTGCAACGGCTGGAAGCCGAGGGGCTCGAGGCGCTGCGCCTCGATTATGCCGACCGGAATTCAGTCACTGCCTGTGTTGACGAGGTCACGAGGCGTTGCGGCGGCAAGCTCGATGCGCTGTTCAACAATGGCGCCTATGGCCAGCCGGGCGCTGTCGAAGACCTGACGCGCGAGGTGCTCGAAGCGCAATTCGCGGCAAATTTCTTTGGCTGGCACCAACTGGCCAGAGCCTGCCTGCCAATGATGCGTGCCAATGGCTCAGGCCGCATCGTGCAATGTTCTTCCGTGCTGGGATTGGTGGCACTGAAATGGCGCGGTGCCTACAATTCCTCGAAGTTTGCCATCGAAGCCTTGTCTGACACGATGCGGCTGGAACTGCGCGGCACGAATATTCACGTCAGCCTGATCGAACCAGGCCCGATCACCAGCAAGTTCGTCGAAACCTCGCTCAAGAATTTCGAGACGAACATCGACCAGTCCAACTCGAACTACAAACAGGCCTATGAGCGCCAGCGGGCGAGATTGGGGCGTGGCGGCTCGGGGCGCTACAAGCTGGGGCCGGAGGCGGTGCTGGAAAAACTGGTGCATGCGGTCGAAGCTGAACGCCCCAAGGCCCGCTACTTCGTGACCAAGCCCACCACCTACATGGCGATTGCCCGGCGCATTCTGCCGCAACGGGCCTTGGACTATCTTCTGAACAAGGCCTCGGACCAGTAACAGCACCTGCGAAGTTACGGCACCTTGACGGAACTTGCGCCGGGCGCCATGTGACGGGCGCAGTCGGGAACTGGCCTGCTTCGGAGTAGAACGTGATCGTCAATTATCTTGGGTTCATCGCCGTCGGCGCGGTGCTGGTCGTCCTGCTGCTGGGCCTCTGGAACATGATGCGCGGTGGCAATTCCAACACCTCGCAGAAACTGATGCGCTGGCGCGTCGGGT